>JAZUHV010000345.1:0-4261 GCA_045641925.1 Butyrivibrio sp. | reverse complement strand
AATACTGCAAAAAAAAAAAGCCGCACATAGGAAAAAATTTCCTATGTGTCGCTTTTTGTATGGTCACGTTTAATCTTCCAACTTCTTGTATCTGGACCATATTTTGTCCGCACCGCATACGTGCTTGGTACCATCTTCATCAACGATGATATAATCATTTTCTGCAATGAAGGTCTTGCCACGGCGATGTAAAACGTAAGGGCAAACAATCTTTCCGTCTTCTTTGGTGATCTTTACAAGATTGTCAGTATAGACCCAACTCTTGGTGACGACATCCATCAGCAGCTCAAAACCATCCTCAAGTCCGGCACCGATTTCGTAAGGAAATACTTCTGCTTGAATACTTGTTCTTTCGCACTTCATAATATTGTCCTCCTTATGTTTTCTAATATTATTATCGGTTTTTACGGGCAAAAAATCAAGGAATATGATAATATGTTTATATAAAAATTGTGAGCATTTATTTATTATTTGAGCCAAAGTGGCGGCCCGCGAGTCAGAGTGAAAAGGAACTTATATATGTCCTGGTATTATAGTTCAAGTTATTACAGAATTACGCATAATGGACTCCTGAAAATGTGGTTTAATAAAGGACTGTCTGGTGAATATGCATTATTTCAAAAGCTTCATCGCTATGAAGAACGCGGTGCGAAGCTTTTGTTTAATTGTTATTTGAAAAAAGCAGACGGCTCCACTACGGAAATTGACGTTATGATGATTTCCGCGACGGGCGTATATGTATTTGAAAATAAGAATTATAGCGGCTGGATATTTGGAAATGCCACGCAGCGGACCTGGACGCAAACACTCCCGAACGGAAAGAAAAGCCACAAGGAACACTTTTTTAACCCAGTATGGCAAAATGCTACACATGTGGCTACATTAAAGCAATTTTTGGGAATGAGTATTCCAACACACTCACTAATTGTTTTTTCAAATGGTTGTACCATCAAAAAACTGGAAGGTGAAACGAATGGCGCAGCTGTTCTAAAAATGCGTGAAGTAAATGAGTTTATAGATTTGATAGAAAACAATATGCCTGCAGTATTAAACGAGGAACAGGTAAACACAATCTATCAGAAGCTAAGGCCATTGACACAGGTGTCGCGGGCAAAGAAACGTGAACACATCGACCAGATCCAAAAGAAGGTACAGCAAAAACCACCTCAACAAAAAAAGAAAGCACCAACGAAGCCTATAGGAAAACCAATCATCCGACGTAGAATGCCTTCTTTTTTTAGAAAACTGAACACGCCGAGAAAATGGATTCGGTTTGTTAGTTTAATAATTATTCTGATTGCTTGTATGATTTTTACATTGAAGATGGGACTATCCTCATGTAACTCAGGGAAGTTTTCCTATGTTCCGACTTCTACGAAACCATCGGAGGAGGAAACTAGCGCACCGCAGAATATTCATGCTGAGGACTTTAAAAAGATAGTTGAAGGACTGGCAGAAATAGAAAATCGTCACACCGCGCATGTTGAGCAGTGCATTGAAAATGGGTATGCTTGCAGCGATGAGGAATATGCCGAGTGGAGTGAAGAAATAGAAAATGACCAGAATAAATTGAGGGAGTTTTCTGATATGTATCTGGCTTGGATTGAAGACAAGAGTGACAAAGGAAATTACTGGGACATCAGTAGTATGGTCTCAGACTATAAGATGCTGGTAATAGATGCATCCACGGCATATTCCTTTGCCAATAGTCAGATGAGCGCTAAGACTGCTTGTGATTCTTTCTTTAATCAGTTACCAAGATACCATTCTACCGTTGAGCGTGCCAATAGCTGCGGCGTACACTATAAATTCCGCCAAACAAAATCAGGAATAACCTTCATCGAGGAATAAAGAATGTTTAGAAAGAAAAAACAACCGTTAATTTCATACAATCCAGAAACGATGAGACCGGTTCTGCGTTGTTCGATCTGCAATGGTGAGCAGGTCTTTGGCTTTAAAAATAAAGCCACGGGTGAGTTTTTGGAAATTGCTTTGATTCGTAATGCTGCCGAACTGGATGCGTACAAAAGAATGTATGGTTTGGAAACGGTCGAAAAAGAGTATTAGGTCATATGATGCCGGAGATGGACGGAATAGAGACCCTTTGCCGGATGAAAGAGATGGATACGGTGAATAATACGACACCGGTCATTGCGTTAACGGCCAATGCCGTTGTGGGTGCTAAAGAGCAGTATCTTGAGGCGGGATTTGACGATTATTTGTCTAAGCCGGTGGATTATCATGCATTAGAGGCAATGATTTTGGAATATCTTCCAAAGGATAAATATATTTTGAACTAGCATCGGAGGCTCCTTTCGGAGCCTCTTTTTATATGGTATAATACAAGCTGCTATGAGAAGAAGAATAAAAAACAAGTTTATATTTGCAATAACGATGACCATGCTCCTTTCGATGGTGGGCTGCCATAAGCCAGTCAAACCAGTGGAGCCTCTTTCGGAAACGTCCGAGCAGACTTCGGCAGAGGTGCAAACGGAGCCGGCAACCGAACCGGAGACAGAGTCTTTAGAAAAGGTTTACTATTTATCCGATGCGGATACGGATGTTCCAAAGGATTCAACTGTGGAGCCGGTAATTCAGGCGGCAGATTTGGGCGTATCGGAAATTATTGAACGTAATCTGCCGGTTTTATATCTGAATACAGCGGATGGAACCGGCATTGACAGCAGGGACAATTATGAAGCGGCGACATTGACAATTGACAATACTATGGGCGCTGTGGTGGATAACGGAACCTGTAGCCAGATTAAGCTTTCCGATGCAATTGTGCCAACTTCAAAGGCCTGGAGCCGCTATGACGTGGAGGTTCGCGGCCGTGGCAATGCAAGCTGGCTTCAGTTCCCGCAAAAAGGCATTATGCTGAAGTTTGATGACGTAGTGTCTTTGTTTGGTATGAATCGTGCGAAAAAATATGTACTCATTCCAACCTATGGGGATCCGTCCCTGATTCGCAATGTTGTAGCTACTGCGATGATGGGTGCGCTGGACACCTTTGAATATGTCCCAGGTCAGATTATGGTAGAGATTTATCTGAATGGTGATTACCGAGGTGTTTATACCCTGAGCGAAAAGGTGGAGGTGAACAGCCGCCAGGTGAATCTGTTTTCGGAATACTCTTACGATGATTTGGTAAGCATGGGGGACAATAAAAGTCCGTTTTTATTAGAAATTGGCACCTATATGCAGGGAAAACACTGGTATGAAGAGACCGATTATGTGGCTGGCCTGGATTATGTATTTCCACTTTATTCAGAGCGTATGTTTGTGCGATATCCGACAATTACAGAGCCGTTTAATGCTTTGGCGAACGAAGTGACGGACGAGATGAGTCTGGGTGGAAATGCGATTTACCATCGTACCAATTATGCGGATTATATCGATGTGGACGAGTGGATCGACTGGTTTATTATTATGGAATTAACCCAGAACCCGGATAGTGCGATGAGTCGCAGTACATACTTCTATCGCAGACCGGGCGGCCTGATTCAATTAGGTCCTGCATGGGATTTTGACCAGGCATTTGGAAGAAGTACCCATTTGACTGGGGGAAATAATGAAATCTGGACCACAACAGAGTCAAAACTATTAGCGGAAAAGAAAACCTATATGTACCAGCTTTATTGTGACGATGCGTTTATGCTCCGTGTACGTGACCGTTGGGACGAGGTGAAGGAAGATTTGTTAAATCGTGCCAAAGAGGCTGTGCCGCGATATATCTCGCTTACAGAGGCAGCCTACAGTGCACATAATACAGCCTTTGGCAGAAGTAGTTCCAGAGCGGAAGCGGAGGCAGTGTTAAGCTTTTTGGAAAAGCGTTATACATGGATTGATACTGCCATACATGAATCGGATTTTCGCAGAATCTATGATGCCAAGGCAGGAAATGTTATTAGTAACCATAGGCAGGAGTTAGAGAAAGAGAAGGAATCTGAATCAGAGGCTGAGGCAGAGGAGCCGACAAAAACATCGTTATTGGAAACACAGATTCTTCCAAAGTCAGGCGATACGGCGCAGGAATTTGAGCTTACGGACACTTTATCGGTTAAATTGACCGAGTATGACCAATGGACCGAAAAGGGCGAAAATGCGACAATTATCGCCATTCAGGGCGATACTGTGACCGTAAATGGTGCTGGAGTTACTGTGGAGGGCAGACGAATTCTGATTCAGGACGAAGGCGAGTATGTCGTAAGTGGTGAACTAACCAATGGACAGATTTATATTCAGGCAGGGGAGAAGAGTA
>JAZUHV010000344.1:0-2443 GCA_045641925.1 Butyrivibrio sp. | reverse complement strand
AATCTCCTCGATACAGGATACATATAGTCCCTGCCTTTTTTGGAAGGTTGCCACGAAATTTGAGGCATCCAGTAATGCATCCGGCGTTCCTGTATCCAACCATGCAAATCCTCTTCCGAGGCGTTCCACGTGAAGCTGTCCCCGCTTGATATATTCATTATTTACCGCCGTAATTTCCAATTCCCCTCGTTTGGAAGGTTTGATTTTCTTCGCGATTTCTACCACTGAATTGTCATAAAAGTACAAACCAGGTACAGCGAAATTCGACTTCGGATAGGATGGTTTTTCTTCAATGGATATTGCCTTACCGGACTCGTCAAATTCTACAACTCCGTAAGCAGTCGGATCCTTCACATAATACCCAAAAATGGTTGCTCCTGTTTCCATTGCTGCTACACGCTGTAACACACCGGTAAAGCTCTGACCATAAAAAAAGTTATCGCCCAAAATAAGCGCTACAGAATCATCCCCTATAAATTCCTCACCAATCAGAAGAGCCTCTGCAATTCCTCTTGGTTCTTCCTGAACTGCATACTCAAAGTGCATTCCTAACTGATGTCCATCTCCCAAAAGACCAGCAAACGTTGGCAAATCACGCTCTGTTGAGATAATTAATATCTCTCGAATGTTTGCAAGCATTAAAATAGAAAGCGGATAATAAATCATCGGCTTGTCATAGATTGGCATCATTTGCTTAGAAGAAGCCTGTGTTAACGGATAAAGGCGGGTTCCCGTCCCACCTGCCAAAATTATTCCCTTCATGTCAAATACCTCCAGTCACAATCTATCGGTTTGTATACATTGCCTCATAGTAGTTTTGGTACTCGCCACTGGTTACATTCCTAAGCCAGTCCTCATGCTCTAAATACCATCGAATTGTTTCCCGAATGCCTGTCTCAAAGGAGGTTTCCGGGTACCACCCTATCTCTGTCCTGATTTTATCCGGGCAGATTGCATATCTTCTATCATGGTTTTCACGATCCTTTACATATTCAATCAAGTCATCATTTATATGCACACGGCGCTCATCCGCCGTTGGAAGCAATTCCAATAACGTACGAATAATTAAATGCACAATCTCAATATTACGCTTTTCATTATGGCCGCCCACATTATAATTGGTTCCTGGTTTTGCCAAATGGAGTACCATATCAAGTGCTTTTGCATGGTCCATTACATATAACCAGTCTCGGATATTCATTCCGTCACCATACACGGGAAGTTTTTTCCCTTCCAGTGCGTTATGAATCATCAATGGAATCAGTTTTTCCGGAAATTGATACGCCCCGTAATTATTTGAGCAATTCGTGATATTTGCGGGGAATCCATAGTCCATGATGTAGCTCTTCACCAGCAAATCTGCCTCTGCCTTGCTCTTTGCATATGGACTCTGCGGATTATACGGAGTGGTTTCATAAAAGAAAGATGTTTGATCATCTGGCAGCGAGCCATATACCTCGTCTGTCGAAACCAAAAGGAATCTCTTACCTGAAGAATAGGTCCCATCCGCCTGTTTCCAGGCTCGATCGGCCACCATTAATAGAGTCTTCGTTCCCTCCACATTTGTTTTATGAAACAGTTCTGGCGTCATCAGACTTCGATCCACATGTGTCTCTGCTGCAAAATGCACCACATAGTCCACATCATGGGCTTGAAAAATATCTGTTAATTTTTCTGCGTCGCAGACATCACCCTTCACAAAATGATATCGCTCCGTTTCAGAAATATCCGCGAGGTTTTCAAGATTCCCTGCATAGGTAAGCGCGTCATAATTAATAATGCAAATATCGTCTTTGTATTTTTGCATCATGTAATGAATAAAATTTGAGCCGATAAAACCTGCTCCACCGGTAACTAGATAGGTTTCCATATCCTTCTCCTACTGCAAATATTCCCTCAGTGCCTGCTGCCAGGTTGGAAATTCAATTCCCAATGCCTTCAGTTTGGATGAATCTAAGACTGAATAAGCCGGTCTTTTCGCACTTTGGGGAACCATCTCCTGATACATTTTGGACGAAACACGCTCAACCTTAGTATCGGTTCCTGTTAATTCATATATTTTTTCTGCGAAATCAGCCCAGGTGCAAGCCCCATTAGAAACAGCATGGTAGACTCCATAGGCTTCTGTTTTTACTAAATCACGAATGGCAAACGCCAAGTCCATCGCGCTTGTAGGACTACCCCATTGGTCATCCACAACCGATACGGTTTCTCTTGTTTCAGCGAGCCGAAGCATCGTACGAACAAAGTTTTTCCCATCTCCATATAACCAGGCAGTTCGAATCACAAATGTCTTTTCCCATTCCATTAAAGCATTCTGCTCACCCAGTAGCTTCGAGCGTCCATACACGCTAAGCGGATTCGTACAATATTCCTCTGTGATCGGCATCGTTGCCGTCCCATCAAACACATAGTCCGTAGATATCTGGACCAGAACAGCGCC
>JAZUHV010000343.1:0-4139 GCA_045641925.1 Butyrivibrio sp. | reverse complement strand
CTATCCGGCACAGCTCTCCGGTGGTCAGCAGCAGCGTATTGCCATTGCTCGTGCACTGGCAACTAACCCGGAAGTGTTACTCTGTGATGAAGCAACCTCCGCACTGGACCCGAAGACAACGCATCAGATTTTGGAATTGATCCGTGAGATTAATCAGAAGCTCGGCATTACCGTCATCATCATAACCCATCAGATGAGTGTAGTGGAGGAGGCGTGCAATCGTGTGGCAATCCTCGATGGCGGAAATGTAGTAGAGGAGGGCCTGGTAAGTGAAGTATTTGCGCATCCAAAGTCCAATGCTGCGAAGCGTTTGGTATACCCGGACGGCGTGAATGAGAATGTTGAGCATGTAGAAGGTGAACACCGCCTTCGCGTGGTATTTAATGGCGCAGTCGCAACAGATACGCCACTGATTGCCGCAATGGCTATAGAAAAAGGCATTATGGCCAATATTTTGGGCGCTTCCACAAGAAGCATTGGAGATAAGGCATATGGAAATATGCTCCTCTCCATAGCAGGGGGTCCGGAAAAGTTTGAAGAAGCAAAGGAATATCTTTCAAAGATTGCAGATATTTCTGTAGAGGAGGTGTAAAAGATGGGCTCATTGTTAGATGCAGAAAGCTGGATGGAATCCTGGAAAATTATATCCGCGGAAGTTCCATTTGCGATTTGGGAAACCTTTTATGTAACCGTGTTGTCCACTCTCTTTGCAACCGTAATCGGATTGCCGTTAGGCGTTCTTTTAGTAACGGGTGATAAGAAGGGCATTCGTCCATTGCCTATAGTACTGATGCAGATTTTGAATGTTGTTATCAACCTGCTTCGTTCGGTGCCATTCATCATTCTGGTTGTTTTGGTTATTCCGCTTACCAGACTGATTTTAGGTACGGCGGTGGGAACCACTGCTTCGATTGTGCCATTGGTAATTGCGGCCTTCCCATTCATTGCCCGTCTGGTAGAAGGCAGTCTTCGAGAAGTGAACCCGAATGTGATCGAGGCGGCGCAAAGTATGGGCGCATCTCCGCTCCAAATTGTGGTTAAGGTGCTGATTCCGGAAAGCGTTCCGTCCCTCATCAATAATTTGACTGTGGCAATTACCACCATCTTAGGATACACCGCGATGAGTGGAATTGTCGGCGGTGGCGGTCTGGGTAAGATTGCAATCAATTACGGTTATTACCGCTATAAATACGCAGTCATGTTAATTGCTGTTGTTATTCTGATTTTGATGGTACAGGTTTTCCAGACTGTGGGAACCAAGGTATCCACCAAATCGGATAAGAGAATTAAGAAGTAAGAGTATATGGTATGCTGACAAAGGATTTGCTAGAGAAATATAACCATTTAAAAGAATATTTGCGGGGACTTGGCAGTGTTGCAATCGGATTCTCCGGCGGCGTGGACTCCACACTGCTCCTGTATGCAGCGAAGGAGGCATTCTTAGAGGCTGGGATAAATCCGGCAGGTAAGGTTTTGGCGTTGACCGCCGCTTCTCATATTTTCCCGCAAAGAGAGCAGAAGGAGGCAAAGGATTTCTGTGAGCAGCTGGGCGTGGAGCAATTGGTGTGCCCGGTGAACGAGCTTGAGATTCCGGAATTTTCCCAAAATCCGAAGAATCGTTGCTATTACTGTAAGAAATCTTTGTTTTTAAGCTTTCAGGAAATTTGTAGGGAAAGAGGAATCGCAGCCGTTTGTGAAGGCTCTAACATGGACGATTTAGGAGATTATCGTCCGGGACTTCAGGCAGTAGCGGAACTGGGAGTGGAAAGCCCGCTTCGGACGGCCTGTCTTTATAAGGCAGAGATTCGCGCGCTTTCCAAGGAGTTTGGACTTCCAACCTGGAAGAAGCCTTCCTATGCCTGCCTTAGTAGCCGTATTCCGTATGGCGAACCTATTACGGAGGAAAAACTGGAGAAAATTGAGCAGGCAGAAAGCTTTTTATATGGACTTGGTTTTATTCAAATGCGTGTGCGTCTGCATGGCAACCTTGCGCGCATCGAGGTGCCGGAAGAGGATATCGACCGTCTGATGCAAAAAGAAGTGCGAGAAAAGGTTGAGGCCGAATTGAAAAGTCTTGGAATCGCTTATGTTTGTGTGGACCTGCAGGGATTTCGCAGCGGTAGCATGAACGAGGTTATTGAAAAATAAATAGAACAGATTAGACACGGAAGCTTTTAAAGTTTCCGTGTTTTCGTTTATTTACATAAGTTTCTTATATATGGTAAAATAAATTAACTATTTACGCTGTAAAGGGGTACTTGGTATGGATCAGAATCAGGAAAATATTCAAACACGGGATATTCCGGAAAATGGTGCAGAAAACCAGAAGACAGAAAAGAAACGACATATTGATTCCAAATATTGGAAAATCGGTCTGGTCAGCTTCATTGTTATTGTTTGCATCATTTTATTTTACTTTGTATTTTTCCAAAATCACACACTACTTGGCTTTTTAGATTTGGTATGGCGCAATGTTCTGCCGTTCATCTGGGGTGCGGTTTTGGCATATTTAATGAAGCCGGTCTGCAATGTGTTCGAACGCTGGTGGCATGCTGCCTTTAAGCGTATGAAGAATCGCCACGCAGCGCATCAGTTAGAGCGTCGTATATCGGTAGCCTGCACGGTAATCGTGTTTTTGGCGATGATTTATGTCCTGTTTGCAGCTGTTATTCCGCAGGTTATCGAAAGTGCAAAGACATTGGCTACCAACTTCCCAGGCTATTGTGAGACCTTCTTTGGCTGGCTGGAGAAGGTTACGGAATCCAATAATGATCTGCATGCGAATATTATTAATATGCATAAAGAGGTTACGGATATGTTTGCGGACACCTCCGAATCCTCTCTGGTGGCTAAGATTACCGGTTGGGTTACCAATTATGTAGAAAAGAATTACAACAATTTAATAAATAACATTACCTCGAGCATCCTTTCCGTCATCGTGTTCTTAAAGAACGTGCTGGTGGTGATTATGTCCAGTATTTACATTTTGGCACTTCGTAGAAAACTGGGAGAGCAGGGCATTTTAATCGTCAATAGCATCTTCCCGGATAAAGCGTCCAATAAGGTTTTAGAGGAAATTCGTTATGTGGACAAGATGTTCTCAGGCTTTATTAATGGAAAGCTTTTGGATTCATTGATTGTCGGCATTATCTGTTACATTGTATTACTGATTTTCCGCGTTCCATATCCACTTTTGGTCAGCGTGGTTATCGGTGTGACGAACATTATTCCGTTCTTCGGACCATTCATTGGAGCGATTCCATGCGCGTTCATCATTTTGATTGTGGATCCATGGAAGTGCCTGACCTTTGTTATTATTATCCTTGTTCTGCAGCAGTTGGATGGCAATGTAATCGGTCCGAAGATCATTGGCGAAAATACAGGCGTATCTTCTTTCTGGGTACTGTTCTCCATTGCATTGTTTGGCGGCTTGTGGGGATTTGTCGGTATGATTATCGGTGTGCCTCTCTTTGCAGTTATGTATGATTTGATCCGTCAGTTGGTAAAGCATGGACTGGCAAAGAAGAATAAGTCCTTCCTATTTGATTCCTATAGGGAAAAACAATTGCAGGATTTTCAGGAAAAGCAGGAAAAGAGAGACGAGAAGAGACGCAAACGCCGAGAGGCACTTAAGAAGTTTAAATTACGAAAAAAACAAAAAAATAATCATAACGAGGAAGACTAAAAATGAAGACAAGAATTACGGAATTGCTTGGAATCGAATATCCGATTATTCAGGGCGGTATGGCCTGGGTAGCGGATGGCCATTTGGCAGGAGCAGTTTCTGCAGCTGGCGGGTTTGGAATCATCGGCTCTGCTACAGCTCCGGCAGAAACAGTTCGAAAGATGATCGCGGACGTTAAGAACATTACGGATAAGCCTTTTGGTGTCAATATTATGTTGATGAGTCCATATGCGGAGGAAGTGGCGCACCTTTGTGCCGAGGAGCATGTGGCAGCTGTTACAACCGGCGCAGGAAATCCGGGCAAGTATTTGCAGCTTTGGAAAGAGGCTGGCGTGAAGGTCATTCCTGTGGTGGCATCGGTAGCGATGGCGAAGATGTTAGAAAAGGGCGGTGTAGATGCTGTTATTGCAGAGGGCTGTGAATCCGGTGGACACATCGGAAGCATCACCACAAT
>JAZUHV010000342.1:0-2213 GCA_045641925.1 Butyrivibrio sp. | reverse complement strand
CTGGAAACCCGCCGGAATATAACAAGTCCGTGCGCGAGTTTGATATCGTAACCCTGGACCGTGTGAAGCGTATGGAGATTCAGGCGGATTATGAGGTTTGGAAGGAATATGCTTACAATGCGCAGATTCATGGCGCGGTATTGTCCTATTTGGAACTGAAAAAAGAAAACTTTTACGATATTCGAACCACGGTGGATGGCAAGCTGTTTGTGACAGCCAGAGGCTGGGAGGATTTGTCCGGCATGCTGTTTGCTTATGAAAAGCTGGGCATCCCGGTGGATATGGAATTTGTAATGGAGTACCTGCAACATCCAAAGATTGCACAGGATTTTGCAAATTATTATGATCTGTATCGTAAGTACAAGGAGGAGTATCACATTGAGGATATTCTTGCCGGACATATTTCGCGTGATGCTATTTTAAAGATTCAGGGCGCAAGTTTCGACGAGCGATTCAGTATTGTGGCGCATCTTTTAAGCGGTCTGACGTCTCGTTTTTATGATGCAGACTTTCAGACGCAGTATATCAGTGAACTGTATTCGATGCTGACTCGTTTAAAGAAGATTCATGAGAGCAGTGGAGAGTATCTGCGTACGGATGTGGACAATGTAGCTAAAGATACCCGTGTGCGTTATGAGATGCAGGTGGAGGCAGGCGTAATCGACAAGTTGACTGCGGCTGCTGTTAAGAATGCGCTGGAGTTTATGAGCAGCATGGCACTTCAGGAAGAGTTTGAAGATATTAAGCAGGCTTTTGAAGAGAGAAAGTCCGTGCGCGAGGATATTTTAGAGGATGCAGAGCAGTGCTTAGAGCATGTCTTTGATTTTATGGAAGCAGCATTCCCGGAAGGCCAGGAGCTGGTTATTTTTGTGACAGAGCTTTCTATGAATTCACATGCAATCCGCTTTATTGCAGAGCGCGGTTGTGCGCGTTATCAGAAGTATCTTGCAGCATACCTTTCTGGTGACAGACAGGAGGAGATTTCCAAGGAAATCGAGGCTATTATTGGAGTGCTTTAATGGGATGTGAAATTTGTCCAAGAAAATGTGGTGTAAGACCGGGCTTTTGCGGTGAAACAAACGAGATTCGGCTCGCCCGCGCAGCACTTCATATGTGGGAAGAGCCCTGCATTTCCGGAGAAGAGGGGAGCGGCGCAATCTTCTTTACCGGGTGTGTGCTTCGCTGTGTATTTTGTCAGAATCATAACATTGCAGACGGCAGCGTGGGTAAGGCTGTTTCGGTGGAGCGTCTGGCAGAAATTATGCTGGAACTGCAGGAAAAGAAGGCCAATAATATCAATCTGGTAACACCGACACATTTTGTTATGCAGATTGCAGAGGCCATTCGAATCGCAAAGAAAAAAGGTCTGAACATCCCAATCGTGTATAACACCGGCGGTTATGAACGCACGGAAACACTTCGACTGCTGGAAGGGCTGGTGGACATTTATTTGCCGGACTTTAAGTATATGGATGCAAAACTCGCGGCAAAGTATTCACTGGCAAAGGATTACCCGGAGGTGGCAAAGGCTGCTCTTGCGGAAATGGTCCATCAGGTGGGAACTCCGCAGTTTGATGAACGTGGCAGAATGAAAAGGGGCGTGATTGTGCGCCATCTTTTATTGCCCGGGCAACTGATGGATTCTAAGGATGTGATAGCGTATTTGTACAATACCTATCATGATGATATATACATCAGTATGATGAATCAATATACGCCGATGCCAGGGATTGGGGAACGATACCCAGAACTGAATCGTAAGGTTAGAAAGGCATCATACGAAAAATTAATAGCATATGCACTTGCACTGGGCATTGAAAATGCTTTCGTGCAGGAAGGGGAGACGGCGAAGGAGAGCTTTATCCCTGCGTTTGATTATGAGGGAGTTTAATATGAAATGCCCGTATAGTAGCCACTGTGGTGGTTGTAAAAAAGAATATAGAAATGAAGAGTATTCAGTAAGTCTGGAGACGAAGCAGAAGGAAGTGACTCGGCTTTTGAGCCCATTCTGCCGCGTGAAGCCGATTCTTGGTGCAGCAAATCCAGACCATTATCGTAATAAGGTACACGCTGTGGTCAGTGCCAATCGCCGTGGGGAAATCCAGGTAGGAACCTATGAGGAAGGCACACATAAGGTGGTGGATGTGGATGCTTGCCTATTAGATGATGAGCGCGCTGATGCCATCATCCGCTGCATTAAGCGACTGATGGTT
>JAZUHV010000341.1:0-9927 GCA_045641925.1 Butyrivibrio sp. | reverse complement strand
TATCCAATTACAATGGCACTCTTTCCTTTGTATAAGGCTGCATCACAGGTGGCACAATAGCTCACGCCGCGTCCCAGATTTTCCATTTCTCCAGGAAATGGCTTGGCAACAGACATGCCACACGCCAAAATCACGCTACTTGCTTCGTACATGTCCCCATGACCCTGAATGGCAAAGTAATCACCCATCGCATAAATCGTGTTGGCACGATCCTCGGTAATCTTTACTTCCATTGCATCCAAATGCTTTAAAAACTGCTCCTGCATTGCTCTTCCAGAAACCTCCGGAAGGCCAAGATAGTTTCGAATTGTATGCGCTTTTTCTACCTTTTGGCTCAGGTCCCTGCTACCAAGTAATAAAATATTTTTGTTACGGGCCTTTGCAGTAATAGCTGCTTCCAAGCCTGCTGGTCCGGTTCCAATAATGGCGATTTCGTAGCGTTCCATCTTTGTGCCTCCTGTAATTCTGCCTGAATCATCTGTGTTTTAGCCTTCAATTAAAGCTGCAACACACTTTTCTAAATCCTTCATACTTGCTGTTGGTTCAAATCTTGCCACAACATTTCCTTCGCGGTCAATAACAAATTTTGTGAAGTTCCACTTAATGTCTGGATTATTTTTGTAATCCTTATCAATCTTCTTTAACATCGTGCCCATTGCTACAGCCTTCACACCCTTGCCAAAGCCCTCAAAGCCCTTCTGAGACTTTAAATAAGTGAACAACGGAATTGCATTCTCACCATTTACATCAGACTTCTTCATCTGAGGGAACTGGGTATTGTACTTTAAGGTGCAAAACTCGTGAATCTCTTCGTCGGTTCCCGGCGTCTGTCCTGCGAACTGGTTGCATGGTACATCGATGATTTCCAATCCTGCTTCATGGTACTTCTCGTACATAGCCTCTAATGGTTCATAATGTGGTGTAAATCCGCATCCAGTTGCGGTATTAACAACCACGATTACCTTTCCCTTAAAATCTGCCAACTTGAGCATTTCTCCATTGGTCTGTTCTACTTCGTAATCATAAATACTCATTTTTGCTACCTCGTCTTTCTTTTATTGTGTGCTATTAGATTGTGTGCAATCTTTAATGCAATTTGATTGTATGCGATTTAATTGTAAAAGTCAATAGCGAATTTAAAAAAATTTTCAAACTAATTATTCCACAAAAAAATGGCTACGATGAAAGCCTCATCGTAGCCATTTTAACTTCTTATAAAATACTCAAATTAATCTTCTTTCAGCCAAGCGGTCTCCTTCGGAGTCTTCTTGATGAACGGTCTCTTTACAGCCTGCTTCAGACCATTTGGAAGGATATACTTTAACTTATCCTCAGCCTTTCTCATATTGGATGCATCCGGATTATCTCTGGTAAGCTTGATTGCATCAAACTCGCAACGGGTGGTACATAAACCACAGCCCACGCACTTATTCGGATCAACAATGGACGCACCACAGCCTAAGCAACGTGCTGTCTCTGCCTTAACCTGCTCCTCTGTGAAGGTGAGTTTGGTATCGCGGAAGGTCAGCTTATCGCCTTCAGCCTTTGCATACTTCGCAGTCTGACGACCGGTATTATCATAATTTTCAACCAAGATATCATCCTTATCCAACTCAATGAAGTAGTTTGGATCACGGCCAATCGTAAGTGAGGAATGTGGCTGCACAAATCTATGGATGGAGATTGCGCCTTCCTTACCGCAGGCAATTGCATCGATTGCAAATCTTGGGCCGTAGAGCATATCGCCACCTACGAAAATATCTGGAACTGAGGTCTGGAAGGTAATCTTATCTGCAACCGGAGCAGGTCCTCTGAATTCCACATTCTCGCCCTCTAATAAATTGCCCCACTCAGTGCACTGTCCTACAGCAAGGACAACATTGGAGCATGCAATGGTCATGGTCTCATTTTCATCATACTGTGGATCAAAACGGCCTTCTGCGTTCTTAACCTGGGTGCACTTCTTAAATACAATACCGGTAACCTTACCATTCTCGGTAAGAATTTCCTTAGGACCCCATCCGCCGACAATTTCAATGCCTTCGGACTCAGCCAGTGCAATCTCTTCTGGCAATGCAGGCATAATATCACGGGTCTCCAAGGATACCTGAGAAACCTTTGCAGAGCCACAACGGATTGCGGTACGGGATACATCAATCGCAACATTACCACCGCCGATGACTACCGTGTCGCCTTCCAGACGATAGGACTCATCATCAATTACCGTATGAAGCAAATCAACACCCTTCATAACGCCTTCGGCGTCCTCGCCTGGAACATTAATTCCACGGCCGCCCTGACAACCAATAGCGATATAGAATGCCTTGTAACCTTCCTCACGTAACTGCTTTAAGGTCACATCCTTACCAACTTCCACGCCAAGGCGAATATCTACGCCCATCTTACGAAGGACATCCACTTCCGCCTCAACAATATCTTTTTCTAAAACGAAGGAAGGAATTCCATAGGTAACCATTCCGCCCGGCTTTTTATTCTTATCAAACAGGGTTGGCTTGTAGCCTTTTTCTGCCAAATAGTAAGCGCAGGAAATACCAGCAGGACCGGCACCGATAATCGCTACCTTCTCCTCAAAGCCTCCACCGATTCGTGGAATAACCTTTGGTGCTACATATGGGCTATCACTCTTCACGTCCTGCATAGCAAGGAATTTCTTAACTTCATCAATGGCAAGTGCCTCATCGATGGTTCCACGAGTACATGCATCCTCGCAACGACGATTACATACATGTCCGCAGACTGCTGGCAATGGATTGTACTTCTTAATCAACGCCAAAGCCTCTTCATAGCGGCCCTGTGCAGCCATCTTTAAGTAACCCTGAACCGGAATATGGGCAGGACATGCAGTCTTACATGGTGCAGTACCGGTCTTGTGTGTATTGATACGGTTGATGTCTCGGTAATCCTCCGTCCACATTTCCTTGGACCACTTCTTCTCAGATGGAAGAGGCATTTTAGGATAAATCACCTCGGAACCGTCCTTCTTACATAATTTCTGTCCAAGGGTTGCAGCACCAGCAGGACACACTTCCACGCATCGGCCACAAGCCACACACTTGTCCTTGCTAACGTGTGCAACATAAGCTGAACGGGACATATTTGGAGTATTAAATAACTGTGAAGTACGAAGTGCATAACATACATTCACATTACAATTACAAATAGCGAAAATCTTCTCTTCACCATCGATATTGGTAACCTGGTGAACGAAGCCATTGTCCTCTGCCTGTTTGAAAATAGCAAGTGCTTCCTCCTTGGTGATGTAACGGCCGCCCTTATTGGTAGCAACTACATAATCCGCCATATCACCAACCGCAATACACCAGCCCTGTGGATCATCCGCGCAGCCCTCGTCAAAGGTCTTACGGGAATTTCTACAAGAGCAAGGAGAGGCAGCATACTTACCCTCATACTTCTCCAACCAGTGCGAAATATGCTCCAGACTGGAGGAATTATTTACCATGCTGATTGCCTGCTCAACAGGAATAACGTGCATACCTACACCGGCGCCACCCAATGGCACCATCGGCGTTACTCGCTCCAAAGGAATACGCGTCATTCTCTCAAAGAATGGTCCAACCTCCTTGTGATTCTCGGACATGTCCGGGCTCATGTTACCAAACTCTGCAGATCCAGGGACATACATAGGAAGCACATACTGTTTCTCATGTCTCTCATTTTCATAGTTGGACTCGATGATACCGGTGTAGCACATTCTCTCTAAATGCTTTTCCAATTCTTCCGGTGTATATTCCGGACAAAGAGCGCAAATCTCTGCGAAGGTTCTAGGAACACGCTTCTTCATTCTGATTGCGATTTCACACTGCTCATCCGTGATTAAATTGTAAATACCCCAATACTCCGGGCTTTCCTTTGTAATCTTCTCCTTACCAAGTTTGATAGCCGGTCTGTCCGTAATTAACTTTGCGAGTCTTGCAAGTGGTTCTCTGAATGGTGCATCCATATCCACCCACTCAGGAATAACGCCCGCACGTGAATCGACTTTGTTACGATTTGGATCCAATGAATATGGTGTCATTAAATCCTTCTCATCCGCCTGATTGTTGCCCATAAATTTCTCCTTCCAAAATACCTATTGAATGAAATTGCATGCACCCGCAATGCATGCATCGTATAAAATAATTATAGCATTGGAGCGGTTCCAATGATACAATTATCGAAGACAAGAATGCAATTATCGGAGGACTGCATATGGATCGTTCTGACGTTTTATATCTATTGCTCAAACGTTTTTTTAATTATTACCGTTTACCTCTTTCTGTGATTAACAAAAACGGCGAAACCCTTGCCTGCTTCCCTTCAGAGGATGTCTCCTACATTCTTCCACCGGAACTGATGCGGGAAGAAATCAAACAGTACCATAATAGTGGGTTATCTGAAGGGATTCCATTTTTGGCTCACGCACCATATGACTCGTTTATAGCGATTGTTCCGCTTCCAAATCAGGACTATCTGTTTATCGGACCTGCGTTTTCCAGACCTTTTTCTCTGATGCGTATTTCACATCTTTCAAATGACGTTTTAACGCGTAAGGAGCTGCTTCAGATTCAGGAAATCACCAGACGACTTCCGCTGGTCGATGAAGCATTTCTATCGGATGCGCTCTCTCTTTTAGTGCTGTTTATTCATAGCCGGGATGTGTCCGCGGACGAAATCCTCTATGCGAACAATATGACCTACCGCGAAAAGACCATTTTCAATTCCTCTCACATCATCGAGGATGAATATGAAGCGCTTCTTTTGTTTGAATCACAGGTTCAGGACTTCATCCGCGAGGGAAAGACCATTGCACTCACCCATCTTTGGCGCAATTTTTCTGCTTCCGTCAAGGAGGATTACAAGGAATATTTATACACGGAACATCACCTGATGATTCCGCTCCTCTCCTCTGCCCGATTGGCCGCTTTGGCAGGTGGGGCTACCAAAGAAGAAGTCGTGACCATTTTCCACACCGCCATTTCGCAGATTTCCTCCAGGGGTTCCTTATCGGTTAACCTAAAGACCGTTGAACGTGCCACACTTGATTTATGCAATTTGGTGCAAAAAAACAAGTCCATACCTTTTCGTACGGACTTGTGTATTAAATGTGAGCAATATATTGATACACATATCGCAGAGAAAATTACTGCTTCGGACCTGGCTGAGCATTGTGGGATCGACCGCAGCCTGGTCTTTGATATCTTCCAGAACAATTATAATATCAGCTTAACAGAATATATCCAAAACGAACGGATGCGTCGCGCAAAGATCATGCTGATTCACTCCTCCATACCGGTCTCAGAAATTGCATCATCGCTTGGCTACTGTAGTAGTTCCTACTTTTCCAAGGTATTTTATGAACATTTTCAGTGTAAACCGATGAAGTATCGCGCAATTGACCGATAAATGTGGTTATTCCTGCTTTTGTGATTTCTTTCTAAAAAAAGTCACTACAAAGATGACCCCTGCTAAAAACAGGGCACAACCTAAGCCAGTATAGAAAAATGCCACAAATAAGTCCGGGAATATACCGGCATTTCTTAATCCGATACCGCCGCCCATCATAACCGCCATAATAATATATGACTTCAAATCAAAGAAATTCCAAAAAGGGCGATAGGCTTCTTCGTATCCGATAATCCTTTTGGTATGCTTTTGTGTCATCCTGAAAAACATTGTTCCAAACAGTAAAAAGATGACGACTGAAAGCACCGGCAGATACCATCTCATCTCTATTGCCAAATAAGAAACGATTCCCAAACGGACAACATTGAATCCGGCAATCATCCAGACGATTCCGGCAATCAAAAGCAATATGTATTTGGGAACTTCATAAAATTTTCGTTTCATATCGTTAATCAATCACTTTACTCTGGAGCATTTTTGGCAACAGATGGTGCCAGGTCATTGAGACGAACCGCAAATCCGGTTACCATCTCATAATATTCCGTACCATTCTTGATTGGGTCGCTGAGGGACCACAAAGAATACTTGCCTACAGTATCCTTCACCACGTTTGGATAATGTAAACAGCAATATGGTGCCTCATTGCTACGTGTATGGTGTGCCTCTAAGACCTCATAGCCGACATCAAAAATCGTCTGAATCTGTTGCAGGCATCTGGTCAGACCAGCCAAATAGAGGCTCTCAATTCTCTTAGTGGACAACTGATAAATTTCCTTTAAAAATTCCCCACAGGTCTCTGCATCCTTCTTTAGGTCCTGATAATGGCTGCCAAAGGAACTGAAGCTATAGGTTTCCTTATCAATGGAACGCAAATAATTGCAGTAATTTGGATAAACGGTTGTAGGGCCGCCAATAAACTTGTGCAGATTAGGATATTTTGCAATTTCCTCAATCATGCAGCCCTTCACCGCATATACCAGTTCGTCCTGGCTCATCTCTGACTTTGAAAGCGGATACTTCTTGTAAATATTGGAATGATTGAACTGAGAATAAACCTCATCAAATTCACGGAATGCATTCATAATCATCTTAAAATCATCCGTATTCACCCATTCCTGCATATAAGCATCATAACGAATACCCTTGTAAGCATCACGCAGTCTGGTGGTCCAAACCTCGTTTAAGAAGGCAAAGATTCGATTACGTAAATCTTCGGAAGCCACAATAACATCATACAAATCCAAGACCGCCTGAACGTCCTTTGGATTCTGTCTGGTTGGTGTGCTCACAAATTTTTGACGTTCCTCAGGGTTCTTCAGCCAATAATTTCTCATAGCAAAGAGAACATGGGCACCATTCACCAAATTGTCTCTGGCAATCTGCATTTTGGAATCTGCAGATTCGAGATTAAAGCCCTGAGCCACCTCATTTAAAGGGCTGACAGCTGCTTCAAATGGGCTGGAAAACCAGCGACAAATATCCTCAACATCAGAAACTAACAAATTTGCACTATCATAAGCAGATTCCTGGTTATCACCCTGATTTGCATTGTAATTCATTTCACTCATTGTCTGCCCCTCCTTTAGAATCGTACCTCAAAGGTCGAAATATACCATCTGCCACCATTAACACGTCGAAGGATGTGCTTTGACGGAGTTCCCAACTGCTTACCATTCTTATCAATAGCAGCGGTCACAACGATAGCTTCCTCCTCCTTTTCTCCATAGGCATCACGAATCTTCGCAACCTCCTCTTCATCGAGGAAGAATGTATCCACACTGGTGTCATCATAGCCCTTGGTTATCTTGATTTCTGTCTTAGCTGCATCAATATTGGCATGTACATATTCAAAATGGAAACGCTCCTGATGAAGATCCCAATGATAATTGATTAAATCTTTCTGCACCGGAGTTTCTTTGCGGGCTGGATCAATACATTCCATAAAGAGGTCGAAGTTCTTTTCTTTGATTGCTGCCATAAAGATTTCCACCAGGCGTTCCGGTGTCACATCCGCAGGAACCTCCTTCACGGTATACCAGCTATCCTTCATAGCGGCTACCTTTTCCTCATCAATGAATCGACCAGTATGTTCACCCGATTCATCTCTCAGCGCCATCACATGGCCCGGTACATAAAGTGCAATCGGTGCAATTTCCCAGCCCATCGTTGGTGGCTGCAGCTTGCTCTCTCCAGCATCCGGAGACTCACAAGTCAAATCAACAATCTTACCGATTACGGACCATTCCTTCACCTCCAGCATGGTGGTATCCACCTGACGGCGGTAGCGCTTCACAGCCTCATATGGTGCAAGCCAGTCACGTCCGTCAATACGCACAAAATACAGACCATCGGAGCGAGTTCCGACAGAAACGTACTCACCAGTTGTTCCCATGAACTGATTGTCTGGATATCTGACATTATCCAGTACCACAATCTTATCCTTCATGTCCGCTACCAGGCACTCATTAAAATCCGGTGCCGGGAATGTCTTTTCTAACCGGTCTGCGGCATACGATGCAAGCATTTCATTCCAAGCTTTTTCGCTTACCTCTGCGAAGTGCTTACGCAGATTTTCTTCGTTTTCCAGATACAAAAGCATGGATGGATCCACCGTGCTAATATTGCCGGCTCCACCCTTGACGCAATTCTTTGCCCTCTGGAACAAATCCTGAATTCTAGGATCATCCGGTGCAAATTCAACCAAAATCTTGATTCGTCCCAATGCATCTTCCTTGCTACGGAAGGTGTAGGACGCTGCGCCCTGTGCACGTGCAACCTCCTTCTCGTACTCCTGCAGGTAATAGGTGGCCTGCGCAATACGAGAATCCAGATTCGTTTCATCCACTACAAATACTGAATTATCAAACATACTCCCAATCCTTTCCAAATTTATTGTTAAAAAAATTAACTTTATTGTAATGTTTTTTTTATCTGTTCGCACTGCCATAATGAGCAGAAAATACGGCATTTTTCAAATGCTTTGCTACACTCCTATAACAAAAATGGCGGGAAATTCTTCCCGCCTACGGTGGTCCAAAGAGCTTACGCCCAGACCAAAGATGTAGCTCACTACACCTCTATCTTATGCATATATTATCACATTGAATTTTCTGTCTTTAAAATACGAATTAAGCATATCGCCATATTGTGTTACGAAATTATTCTTTGGTTCTGTGTCATTTGGCTTTTTAGCAGATTTAGGAGAATTGTTTTTTCAAAAAATCCACACCCATAGGTAATCCATAATCTATTTCTGCACCCGCACCAAAAAGAAAAGCTATGTTCATAAATTACTCATTCGCATATTATTTTAACTCATCTCCCATCAGCCGTAACCGCCACATTTCCATTCATAGAATGTGGGTTAGCTCGCTTACGCTCGCAAAGATTACTGCCTACGGCTGATTGGATGATTATTGATTTGAAAATTTAGGGTTCAAGATTAATCCATAAAGCGGGGCGAACGGCTCCATTATCATCATCGACATCGCGACCCCAGTATTCGACAAAGCCCTCCCAATCAACACTTGCGGCGTATTTACTACTATCACCAGGCGAGCGCAGCCACCAATATTTACTGCTACCCTTGTCCCAGTCCCAGTCTGAATCTGAATTAAAATATTTAGCAAGTTCATAAAAGCTGAGTAAGAACACCTTGTCCTGAGTTGAATTTCCTGGGTCAGTTATAAATCTAGGATTCTCATATGCATAAACATTTGTTAACTCTATTCTTGACTGTTCTGTCGAATCAAAAGCAGAATTATAGAATTCATTATTAAGCCACTCACGAAGTGTACATTTCTCCCAGGTAATATCTTCATAACTCGAGTTATATTCTTTCAATGCCACTGCATCTTTGGTTATTAATAGTAACTTATTATCTTCTTTTGCAAGCACTCTCCACTCTAGTTCTTCGCCATTGTAACTGCCAAAATATACATAATCCTCTACGAAATCATTTTTGTTATCGTATTTCTTCTGTATCGAAATGTTTTTCGATTCAAGATTAATCCATAAAGCGGGACGAACGGTCATACGACCAGAATCCTTATAGTCAACACAATCGACATAGAAACCATTGAAATTGACATTGTCACCGCAGACACTCGCGGCAGTTTTACTACTATCACCAGGCGAGCGCAGCCACCACCAGCACCAGTCACCGTAGTATCTGCAGTCCCAGTCTGAATATGAATTAAAATATTTATTAACTTCATTAATGCTGAGTAAGAACACCTTGTCCTGAGTTGAATTTCCCGGGTCGGTTGTACGTTCAGGATTCTCATCTGCAGAAACATTTGTTAACTCTATTCCTGACTGTTCTGTCGAATCAAAAACAGAATTATAGAATTCATTATTAAGCCACTCACGAAGTGTACATTTCTCCCAGGTAATATCTTCATAACTCGAGTTGTATTCTTTCGATGCCACTGCATCTTTGGTTATTAATAGTAACTTATTATCTTCTTTTGCAAGCACTCTCCACTCTAGTTCTTCGCCATT
>JAZUHV010000340.1:0-4866 GCA_045641925.1 Butyrivibrio sp. | reverse complement strand
GTATAAAGCACAAAATCCGGTGCGAATCCTTCCAAATCAAACCATTCTTCCCCTTCATAGGCATTGACCGCAGGCAATCCAAGAGAGTTCAAAAAGTCGTAGGATACATTGGCATGTGTCTCATTCACACGATAAACAGGATCCCCATTGTTCAATGGCTTCGGCACACATAAAAGAAGTGTCCTGCAGCCTGCTGCCACCGCAGCAGTATAAATGCTTTGCAGACTTGCCCAGGTTTCTGGAAACTCCAGGACAAAAGCGATTGTCGCCGGCTTTTGCTCTGCACGATGTGCACTCTTATTCTTTGCAAGCGCAGCTTCTCTTTCCGGGGTGCAAAGTGGTCCGTATTTTTTAAAGGCCAGTTTACTTTGTGACTTTGGCGACCGTTTCAATTCGCGTTTCTCCCTTTGACGGTCCATCATCTTATAGGCATATAGCAATGCGCATTTCACATACTGCTTCAGCCTTAAATTTCCTATCACTTTCATGCGGCGATAGGTTGGCCAGTTTTGTAGAAAGTACAGATGAAACTTTTTATGAATCATCCACAAAAGGTCTGTGTATACACCCGCATAGCAGGCATTTTCACCATCCCTCATCACGCCCATATGATTCAGGCGATCCACAAAGTTCTCCCAGGAAGGTGCCTGGTCTGCATATTCCGTCAGACGCAAAAACTGCCCCATATAGTTGTAAATGTATTCTTTTACAAAGAACTCCGTAACAAGCTCATTTGCAATCAAATTATCAGCGATATAGTTCCAGCCACGAATTCGGTCCATGGAATGCCAATCACCCCAGGAGGTACTGCGTGTCCGTACATAATATTCATAGGTCGAAACATCTGTAACGCAAACCTGCTCTAACTGCGTCAGAACATTCATAATCCAGACCTTATCTTCGTATATACGAATATCTGTTGGAAAAGTCGGCAATACGGACAGTTTGCTTCTATCCAGCATGCGACACCAAAGATATCCACCGCCATAGATTTCATCATCGATTGCAATCGCCTGCTTCACCATTTTGGCATCATAAATACCGGCAGCGCCCACTCGTCCCTTGCGCGTGCTATTCTCTGGCTCATTTACGATGGTATACTGACCGATTGCCATTGCCACCTTCTGCTCCAAAAGTGCCTTCTGTAGGCCGGCATATGCCCCCTGCGGTACATAATCATCCGAATCCGCACAAATCACAAACCGGCCAACAATGTGCTTTAACGCTTCATTTCTGGAATCGGAAGGTCCACCATTCGGGATGTGATATACCTCAATCCAGGTAGTCTGGCTGTCCTTCTTCGGATACTTCTTCGCATATTCATCGCACAATTCAGCCGAACCATCCGTAGAACCATCGTCCGCAATGACAATCTGCATCACCCCGCAATTTTGTTGCAGGATACTATCCAGACACTTACTTAAATATGCTTTTGCATTATAAACCGGAACAATGACCGAAATCAGTTCCTCAAACACTTCATTACTCATACTATGCCTTCATCGCCTCAAACATTTCCTTTACGGAAGGGAATGTATAAGTCGGCTTAATGTCTCCATCCTCAATTTCCTGCGGAGTTGCTTCTCCAGTCAGAACACACACTGCAGTAACACCAGCATTCAGTCCGGTTGCTACATCGGTATACAGTCTGTCACCAATTACTACAGTTTCTTCCGGACGATACCCAAAGCGTTCGCGCACAATATCCACCATAGTTGCTTCTGGCTTTCCTACAAAAATCGGAGTACGTCCTGTCGCATTCTTTAGCATACCGCAGATTGCTCCACAGTCTGGAATAAAACCAAAGGTCGCAGGGCAACGAAGATCCGGATTGGTCGCAATATAAGGTGCATCCGGGAAATGAAACAACACCTCACAGACATTCTTCAGTTTTTCGGAAGTAAGCTCGGTATCAAACCCTACCAGAATAACCGGCTCTTTTTCCAAAGGATACGCTGTCTTTGCATCATAAACCGTAATTCCAGCGCTCCTTAGTTCCTGCACCAAAGAATCCGTGCCCATGCATAAAACAGTTCGTCCCGGGTGATTTTTCTCCAAATACAGAACCGTTGCCTGTGCAGAGGTAAAGAAATTTTCCTCTGTAGCACGAATGCCCAGGCGCTCCACCTTCTTCATATAATCCACAACAGACTTTGACGAATTATTGGTAATAAAAATATATCTGCCATCAACTTCCGTGATTAAATCCAATAATGGATAGGTTCCGTCTATTACCGTTTCCTCTGTATAGATGGTCCCATCCATATCAAACAGAAACAATTTTTTGTTTTTCAAATCTGACGCATCCACGCCATAAAAATCTTTTACACTCATTCTCTGTCCTGACTACTCCGCAAACAGTGCCTCTGCTGCATGCAAATCCTCATGATTGTCAATTTCCAACCATCGTCCCACCAATGGGCAAGCCTTAAATTCAACGTTTGCGAGAATGTCATTTAATGCCACTTCGCTCCATTTCTTTAATTCACCCTGCTTTTCAATATAATCTGCACAGCAGTCCATAAAGGCCTTACCACCCTCTGCAGAAAATTTGTAGACATCAATGGATGCACCAAGTGCATTTTCCGGCGTAATGGTCTTTGCAATTTCCACCAGTCTTCCATCCTTCTCTACAACCTTCATGGATTCCTCTAAATAGGTTCCAATATCTGTTACAATCGCATTCTCTGCTTCGCAGGCTAAAAGTGCCCGAATCACAGATGCATCATAAAACACATCCGCATTCATCATCAAAAATGGCTCGCCGGAAACAACTTCACGGGCCATATATGCTGAATACATATTGTTTGTGGTTGCATAATCCACGCTCTCAATAATACGAATCTTTGGATAAAGTTCATGCACTGCCTTTTCCAGGATTTCAGCCTTATAACCAGACACAATGGTAATATCCTCGATTCCATTCTCCTTCAGGTTTTCAATCTGCTTTAACAAAATCGGCTTTCCATTTACCGGTACCAATGACTTTGGTCTGTCATTTGTAATTGGGGCAAGTCTGGTACCCAGTCCTGCTGCTAAAATCAATGCTCTCATAATTCCTCCACTAATTCCCTATATATTCTTTTTAATTTGCCTGTATCATCGAGGTCCACCTCATCCAAATAAGTGTATCGACCTGGTCTGAAGCTGGCGCCATTTCGCATGCATTTGATAAACATATCTTCATCCACGCCCAGGGTCTTTGGATTTACATCTACTTCAAAGCGTTTTAGGTAAGCAATCACCTCATCGCAGGAAGCACCAATCATCTTCAGCATGGCAACCGTGCCAAGTGCCACCTGATACCCATGTAATTTGCGATCTTCCATATAATAATCAAGTGCATGTCCAAAGCAATGTTCAGAGCCAGACACTGGTCTTGAACTGCCTGCAAAATCCATCGCAATGCCGGATAGTACGAGAGAATTAATCAAAACCTCCACAAACTCCGGACATATCGTGTCAAACTGTGTTTTCATCAAAGCATCCAGAGAGTTTTTAGACATCAGATACGCATAGCCATACATCGTGTCCTTGCCACGCTCCACAGCCAGTTCCCAATCCTTTAGGGCCATGTAATTGGAAATCGTATCTCCTATGCCCGCTTTAATGGTCGCAAGTGGTCCTGAGGCAACCACATCAATATCAATTAATGTCATTGTCGGCATGGAAGCGCCCAAACTCATTGGGCGACCATCCTCCTTCATCAAAACCGCAATCGGTGAAACCATTCCATCGTTTGCTGCCGTTGTCGGAATGGATAAATATGGCTTTTTAGAAATATGCGCTGCATATTTGCAGACATCTAACACACGTCCACCGCCCAATCCAATGATGCAGGCATAATCATACTCATTTAAATAACTGGCAACATTCATAGCGCATTCAATCGAATTAATGGTATCCGTACGAATGGTCACCTCATCCAGTTCCTCTAACTGATCGCGCACCACATCGCCATACAGCACATCTACATAAGGATCTGCAATATAGAGAAGTTTTCCATGAATTCCCTGGTCTAAAAGTGTTTTCTTCACCAGGTTAAGAGCGCCATGCTCCACCTTTAAAAAGTTATTTTGCATGTATTCTCCAATCTTCCTATTTGGAATCTTTGATTCACAATAAGCCACCTTGTATCATACCATAATTTCTATATCGTAGCAATAAATCCCCCAAACGCACAAAAAGCGTGAAACCTTAAAAAGGCCCACGCTTTTTATACTAAAACCCCAATATTTTATTCCTGATCAATCAATTCGCCAATACCCAAAGGATCATCATTTGTTTCATCACCTGTAATAGAATTGCTATCCATAAAAGGAGATGTATCAAAGGATGCAATACACTCATCAATTAATTCATGATATTCGTCGTAAATATCTTCGCTCAAAGAACAACCAAAATTATCCAGACTGAGATAATAGGTTACGCCTAAATAAGCATAATAAAATGGTGTAAAGCTGTTACGGAAGCTTACCTTGTATACATTATCTGAACCGCTTGCAAAACATGCTGCAGACACAAGCGTTGTTTTTACTCTGGTGTCTTCATAAATGAGAGTGTCTTCTGTAACATCCTGAACTAAGTATTCACCCACATAATTTGGTAATACAAAGCCCTGTGCGGTTAAGGTTGAACAAATCCATGGCCAAACCTTCAAAAGGCTTTTGGCACTCAAATCCCCTAAAATTGGAGCATTAGACATCAAAGGAACATATCTTCCTATTAGGTTACGCGTAGGCTCATCGAGGAAGAATGGTTCCAATGCACTCGCAAAGAAGATACAGTTATTGGTATCCTCCGGATCATAAATGGATACCATCAAACGATAATTTCCTGCGCCGTCATTATACTTCTTTGTGTATA
>JAZUHV010000339.1:0-5021 GCA_045641925.1 Butyrivibrio sp. | reverse complement strand
CCCTTTGCAACATCAACAATTTTTAAACCTGAAATTCCGAGCGCACCTAATTCCTTCGCAGTAGAACGAACATACGGAGAGGCAACTGCCATAATCAATACATCGTTTTCTGTGACAAGTTTTCTTAAATCCGTTGTCAATTCGATTTCAACAGGAATTTTTACTCCTGGCAAAGAGCGTTCATTCTCACCTTTCTCGCGAATGCCATTAATCTCAGCCTCGATTTTTGACCAGACCATCACCTGATGACCATTATTATTACATAAAATTGCTAAGCCAAGTGCCCAGCCACCTGCTCCAATTACACCAATTTTCATGATTTATTCTCCTTTTGGTACATCTTTGGATTTCTTTTTAAAGAAAGAAAAGCTCAAAACATTTTCGGTTCCGGTTGCCAATCTTTTAATATTTTCCTTATGCCGGAAAAATGCGAACCCAGAAATTACAAAGGCCACAATTAATACCTCATAAAGAATAGCTATCGTTGCTCCACCATCAATCCATCCAAGTGAAATGAATAAAGCAAATGCACCATATTCCAATGCAATCATGATCAATGAGCCTGCAGATACATAGCGTGTAATCAATACAGTTAAAATAAAGGACCAAAACCAGACCAAATCAAGCTGCCAGCATCCAAGAGCGGCAAACACTCCGGCAGTCGTCGCAATGCCTTTTCCACCATGGAACTTCAAATAAAACGGATAATTATGACCTAAAATAGCACCAAAGCCCGCATACAAAATCAGTAAAGTAATACTATCTGAAAAAATCTTTCCAAATATCAGTCTTACAACCAGTGAAGCCAAAATCGGCTTTGCAAAATCACCAATAAATACAATCAGACCCGCTTTAAATCCAAAGGTTCGAAGCGTATTGGTGGTACCGGCATTTCCGCTTCCTACATTGCGAATATCCACCTTATGCAATCTGCCATAAATATATGCAGTTTGGAAAATTCCAAACGCATAACCAATCAGTAAGCAAAGTACTCTAGCAAAAATTAGATTATGAAACAACTCCATAGTTACTCCTTTTCGCCTCTTTCACGAATGATAAATTTTAATGCGGTTCCACGGAAGCCAAAAGCCTCACGGATTTTATTCTCAATATATCTTGTATATGAAAAATGCATCAAATCCTTACTGTTTACAAAGATAACAAAGGTTGGTGGTTTTACGGCCACCTGTGTCATATAGAACAGTTTTAATCGACGTCCTTTATCTGATGGCGGCTGCTGTAAAGAAATTGCTTCTGTCATAATTTCATTAAGCACACCGGTCTGAATACGCATATTTTGATTTTCAATGACCATGTCAATCATCTCAAAAATCTTATTCAAACGCTGGCCTGACTCAGCCGAAACAAACATAATTTCTGCGTAAGGCATAAAGGATAAAACATCACGAATATTTCTGGTATGCTCATAAATTGTTTTATCCGTTTTCTCAATTGCATCCCATTTATTGACTACAATGATGATTCCCTTGCCACGTTCATGCGCAATACCAGCAATCTTCGCATCCTGTTCCGTAACGCCTTCCGTTGCATCAATTACCAAAAGAACAATATCCGCCCGCTCAACCGCCGTTACAGCACGAATAATACTATAACGCTCCAATTCTTCTTTAATCTTGGATTTTCTGCGAAGTCCCGCAGTATCGATTAAAACGTACTCCTTGCCATTATTCTTTACGGTAGTATCAATCGCATCACGGGTTGTTCCGGCAATGTTAGAAACAATCACGCGATTCTTTCCGGAAAGTTTATTCACAATAGAGCTCTTTCCTACATTTGGCTTACCAATAATTGCCACACGCGGACGTTCATCTTCAAACTCTTCACCTTTAACCTCTGGGAAATGCTCGCAAACAACATCTAACATATCTCCAATGCCCAGCTTACCAACGGAGGAAATCGGATATGGATCGCCAATACCCAAATTATAAAATTCATACACATCGGCTTGCATAGTTTGGAAATTATCCACCTTGTTAACAACCAAAACAACAGGCTTTCCAGAACGGCGAAGCATATCTGCCACCTTGGAATCTGCATCCACAAGCCCCTGGCGAACGTCTACCATAAACATGATTACATCTGCAGTATCGATAGCAATCTGAGCCTGTTCACGCATCTGGGACAAAATAATATCCTTAGAATCCGGCTCAATACCACCGGTATCTATTAATGTAAACTGAAAATCGAGCCAGCTTACATCCGCATAAATTCGATCTCTGGTTACACCAGGAGTATCTTTTACGATTGAGATTTGCTGACCGGCCAACGCATTAAATAGAGTTGATTTACCTACATTTGGTCTGCCGACAATCGCTACAACCGGTTTACTCATATAGTTACCTCTTTTTTCACATAATTTTACTTCAATATCATACCAATGAATGTCTACTTTGTAAAGATTCACTTGACGATGAAAAAGCCCGTAAGTATACTAAAAAATGTTTAAAAATGAATCTATTCGGAGAATGAAAATGGATAAAGAAATGTTAAAAAATGCAATTCCTGTTGCCCCTTTAAAATTCATCGCTATGGAATGTTGTAAGGAATTAGGCACAGAAATTGACCGTCAGATTGCAGTTTTCAGAAAAGAACGTGAACATTCTGAACGCGATGACATCGCCTTTAAGGGATATGAATCTGAATCCTATCTGGTTCAGGCTGATTGTCCTAGATTTGGTTCTGGCGAATCCAAGGGAACAATTGGAGAATCCATTCGCGGTACTGATTTATATATTATGAGTGATGTAATGAATTATTCCTTAACCTACAAGGTTTGTGGTTTTGAAAATCATTACTCTCCTGACGATCATTTTCAGGATTTAAAGAGAATTTGTGCTGCAGCAGCATGCTCCGCAAAGAGAATTACGGTCATTCTTCCATTTCTTTATGAAAGCCGTCAGCACAAAAGAAATAAGATGGAATCTTTGGACAGTGCATTGGCTTTAGATGAATTAATCGATTGTGGTGTAACAAACATCATCACCTTTGATGCGCATGATCCACGTATAAATAATTCCATCCCATTATATGGTTTTGACAATTTCACTCCTCAGTATCAGTTTATAAAAGCATTACTGTCCCACAATAGTGATATTCGTTTGGATAATGAACATCTAATGATTATTTCTCCAGATGAAGGAGCTATGCATCGTGCGGTTTACTTTTCAAATGTCCTTGGCGTAGATATGGGTATGTTTTATAAACGAAGAGATTATTCCAAGGTCGTAAATGGTCGTAATCCAATCGTTGCGCATGAATTCCTGGGCGATAATGTTGAAGGAAAGGACGTTATCGTTATTGATGACATGATTTCCTCCGGTGAAAGCATGTTGGATACAGCAAAGGAATTAAAGGAACGTGGTGCCAATCGCGTATTCATTTGTTGTACCTTTGGTTTATTTACCAACGGCCTTCAAAAATTTGATGAATTTTATGAAAAAGGTTATTTTTCCGGTGTGGTTACCACAAACTTAACCTATCGTACACAGGAATTACTCGATAAGCCATACTATTATGAAGCAGATATGACTCCATTTTTAGCAACAATTATTGATTTCTTAAATCATGATACTACCATCGGCGGTCTAATCACTCCTACCGAGAAAATTCGTGCAATGGTAGAATTATACGAAAAAGAAAATCATATTTAATTAAAAAGCATTGGGAATATATTCCAGGCGATCGCCTAAAATAGAAATAACATCAAAACGTATGAACGCATCGTTGATATGGTGGCTCAGTAAATAATACTGAGCCACTTTTTTAATTGTAATTTGCTTGCGTCGGTTGACTGCCTCTGACGGATAGCCATATTGGCTGGAGGAGCGAAATTTCACTTCACAAAAGACATAGTACTTGCCATCCTTTGCAATCAAATCAATCTCACCGAGCTTTATCCGAAAATTGCGTTCCATAATACGCATCCCTTGTTCTGTCAGATACTTCGCAGCACGCTCCTCATATTCCGTGCCAATCGTACGCTTATTATATAATGGATTAATGGTCTTTCACCTTTCCTTTTATTTTGTCAAGATTGTCGACAAATACTAAAATCTCAGCAACTACGCTATATAATTCTGGCGGAATGAAATCACCGATTTCCAATTGGGATAAGGTTTTTGCTAATTTGGCATCCTTATACAAGGGTACATCATTTTCTTTCGCAGATTCAATAATTTTATCCGCAATAATTCCAGTACCAGTCGCCAAAATTTTTGGTGCTTCTTCACCAGGATTATATTGTAGGGCAATCGCCTGTTTCTTTTTATTCTTATCTTCTGCCATATTATGCTCTCACATCAAAACTAAAACGCTTGATTTCCATCGGTGGTAATTCTTCTTCCAAAACATTTTTCTTGAAAGAATAATCGGACTTGTCATGTATAGATTCCACATTACTGCTGACATTATAGCCAAGAGCACGAAGTCTGGCATTCAACTCATCCAAATGCATCTCTATAAATGTTAAAATCTCATCCGTTTCAACCTTAAAATCTGTGGTGACATTTTTCCCCTTCAGTTTCACCAAAATATCCAAGGTTTTTAAATGGTCCATATCCAAATGCAATGCGGCCTTCAGTTCATCGTCATCGACACTTTTCTGCCGATTATTTTTATAAACATATAAATCACCATGGGCGTTCTGGCCATTCATCTTTAACGGGATCTGAACAAAATTCATAAAATGGTTTAATTGATTTTGAAAATCCACCTGGTTTTTCACCTGAGCCATATCCTGTAAAAGATTTTGAGCCTTTGGCTGTGCAGCAAATTTTTCCTCAAGACTATGATGGTCGATCAGGATTTTTGCAAATAATTTCTTCACATTATCCTTTGTTACATCTTCCGGATTTAAGAACATTTCCTGACGCAGCATGGATTCTGTAAGTTTTGTAAACTCCTTCGAGGAAAATAATCTATGAATCGCTTCTGAAGGCTCCTGCTGTTTAGAAAGTAACTCTGAGATTGCATGAAATGTTTCTTTAGCAGTCATATTGCCT
>JAZUHV010000338.1:0-2263 GCA_045641925.1 Butyrivibrio sp. | reverse complement strand
AATAGGATGGGTATGCAGTTTATGGAAAAAGGCAGTTGTTCAAGGCTGCCTTTTTGGCATTTTACCTTCTCGTATGTACCTCTTACCGCGAAAGCGTTGCATATCGTTTTTTTCCTTCTATAATCACAGTTAGTAGCCGTAACAAATAAGGCGTGACAAAATAGGAGGGAAAAATATGAACTATACAGAATTGACAAAATCACTCAAATTGTTAATATTAGATGGAAGCGTAAAGCAGAAAAAGGGCATTCATTTTATCTGTGCATCCATGATTATCTGGACATTAATTATCATAATCTTTAACCTTGATATGTCCCAGTTTTCGAGGAACGTATTAGCTTGCTGGTGCTCCGGATTATTGATGCCTTCGGCTTTGCTTTTTTCTAAAATTTTTCACATTGACTTTCAAAATAAAGGTAACCCGCTCACCAAGTTGGGCATAATCTTTGCGGTTAATCAGGTCCTCTACATTCTGATTGCCATGTGGGTATTCTATAGCGCTCCTGATAAATTCATCATGGTATACGCTATCATCATGGGAGCACATTTCCTGCCTTACGGATGGCTCTATAATTCTAATACCTATTATGGTTTTGCAGTTATCATCGCAGTTGTATCCCTGCTTATTGGTCTCAATTTTTCAAGTGTATTCGTGGCCGCAGGGGTTTTGACAATGGAATGCGTTATGCTGGCTTTTCTGGTGAGAGAAAATTATGTGGTTCGCAAGTTTGCACAACTGGGAAATTATCTGATCGAAAAAGGATAAAAAATGATAATCAATATTCGCGAAAAACAAGAGCAACTGGCAGTCACCATTGAGTGTCCGGCGATTGACAGGCAAGTCGAGCGTTTAAAAAAGCATATCGAGATTTTCGACAATCGAATTCTGGCCAAAAAAGACGGCAACACGGTTAACGTAGTCACTAAAGAGGTGCTTTACTTTGAGGCTGTGGACAACCGTTCCTTCCTCTATCTGAAGAACGAAGTGTTGGAGGTGAAGCCGCGTCTGTATGAATTGGAGGAGTTGCTTCCAAGGGAAGATTTTATCAGGATTTCCAAATCCGTCATTGTAAATGTCAATAAAATCAAAGAACTGACTCCGCAGATTAACCGTACGATTCTTGTGACCATGTGCAATGGCGAAAAGATATACATTTCCAGAAAATACGTTGCCGACTTCAACAGGCTGTTATCACTGTAAAGGGGATTTCCCATGAAAAACAAAAACACCACACAATTCTTAATATGGCTAAGAAACGGTGTCTGCTTCTGCATGACCTGGTTTCTCTTGCTTTTCATTTTACTATCCGGTGTCTTCCACTATGAGGCGATTACAATCACCACTTTGGGCAAGCTTCTGCTGCTGACCATTGGCGGTGTATGCCTTTTCAATATATTTTTCCTAAAGATACTAATCAAGAAATGGAGTTTTATCCAGCGCCTGACCGCTTTTATGCTTGCGTTCTGTGTATACGAATGCTTGGGCTTCTACTGGCTGGGGCTTTTCACCAGCGCCGGTTCGGCTATGCAGTGGATAATCTTTTCCGGCATTGTCCTCGGACTGTACCTCATCAGCATTTTGATTAATTACATATACGGAAAAAAACGTGGCAAGGCCTACGCGGAGGCACTTAAAACATACCAAAGGTCCAGAAATGGGGAAATACATTATGCTTCAGATAACATGCAGGATGCAAATAATGTATTGATAAAAGATTAAGGGATTAAATATTGCCGAGTTTTATGAAAGTTATGTATGTCAAAAGAAAATTCAGGCGTAATTTTGGATGCTTGCCAACTAATATTTTACTCTATCAGAGGCGCAAAAGGATGTTTCATTTACAGGCACTAAGCTGTATAATAGCGATACAGGGGAGAGGTGCATAAAGCGAAATAGACAATAACAGTAGGAGACAATTATGGTAAGGACATCAACATGGAGTTCAACAGCAGATATATGAAAGATATGGAGAGAGCAGAACACTAATACAGAATTAAAGGTATGGAAGGAAAATAAAAATGCCAGCCCAAAAATGCTTGAAAATACAGGCTTTGCGGGCTGGCTTTTTTCATGGACGTTGGGAATGTACAGGCGATAAGATGAGTAGCTGTCCAATAAATTTCCGAAAAGTCTCACAAAACTGTGGACATTGCAGGCTGAAAAGACGATAATCATAATGGATGAATTTATCGGAGGTAGCTATTATGTCGCGCGGTTCAAATCAGAAATTCAAATTCACCTATCTTATGAAAATCATGCAGG
>JAZUHV010000337.1:0-11651 GCA_045641925.1 Butyrivibrio sp. | reverse complement strand
CCGAAGAGACTTCTGCTAGTACCGAGGAATTGGGCGCTAATATCGAAAATATCAGTGCTCAGACTCAGGATATCGTAGATGTTGTAAATGAGTTGAATGAAGCAATGACCTTCTTTAAGGTATAAGTTCTTTCAAGGGAATAAAAGAGTATTAGAGGCCCCTCATCGATTCACGATGAGGGGCTTTTGGTTTGGGAAAGATGGCCAATAATTTCTATGTGAACCATTGCGAAAACGCCTTAAAAAGGCTAAAATATATGTATCAATACGGTTTGGAAGATTAGCCGTAAATGAATGAAAAGAGGGTAATTACATGTACAACGGAAATCCTAATATTACAATTTGTGACCATCCATTGATTAAGCACAAAATCACCATGCTTCGTATGAAAGAAACCGGCACCAACGAGTTTAGAAAGCTCGTGGAAGAAATCGGTATGTTAATGGGTTATGAAGCATTAAGAGATTTGGAATTGGAGTATGTTGACATTGAGACTCCGATTGAAAAGAGCAAGGAGCCTGTTGTTGCGGGAAAGAAGCCTGCCATCGTTCCAATTCTTCGTGCAGGACTTGGTATGGTTAGTGGTCTTTTGGCCTTAATGCCAGCTGCAAAGGTTGGCCACATCGGTATGTATCGCGATGAAGAAACCCATGAGCCACACGAATATTATTGCAAGCTTCCTAATCCAATTGAACTTCGTAGAATCTTTGTAACCGATCCGATGCTGGCAACCGGAGGTTCTGCAGTGGATGCGATTAATCTGATTAAGGAACGCGGCGGAAAGAACATCACATTTATGTGTATCATCGCTGCTCCGGAGGGCTTGGAAAGACTTGCTAAGGAGCATCCGGACGTAAAGATTTTTGTTGGAAATTTAGACCGTGAATTGAACGAAAATGCTTATATTTGCCCAGGTCTTGGTGATGCAGGAGACCGTATTTTCGGAACTAAGTAATTTATGATAAATGTTGTAGAGATTAATACAATTGAAGATGCGAACAGTATGATTATGGAGGCGAAGTATCGCCCGGAGATAGACCGCTTTCGAAGCCATTATGTATTCCGTGGAATGCCGGATGTGTCCTATCCTCTGACGACTTCACTTGCCAGAAATTGCAAGGGCCACGCGAAGGAATTAGAGTCTGCCATATTGCGCAATTTTACGAAGTATGCGGCTTTGGAGGATGAATCCATTGAACGTTCCGTATGGCGCCAGATGATTCTGGGACAGCATCATGGCCTGCCAACGCGTATGCTGGATTGGTCGCATTCCTCTCTGGTGGGAATGCATTTTGCCGTGACAGAGACGGATCTTGATCAGATGGAAGAGCATGACAGCGTGGTTTGGCGTATTGATATGACGGAGCTTCATAACCTGTTGCCGGAGAAATACCGTGCAAAGATGGATGCAGATCAGACGGTCATCTTTGACGTTGACCGCTTTGCGGAGGTGTGCCCAACCATCGACCAGTACGATGCGGATATGGGTGATTCTGCAATGGTAATCATCGAGCCACCGAGTATGGACCGCCGCATTATCAACCAGTACTCCTTCTTCTCCATTGTGCCGGATGGAATGTCCAGCGTGGAAGAATTCTTAGAAAAGAAGACGGAGCATACCAGCAAATTTATCATCAATCGTAAGCTTCGCTGGCAAATCAGAGATAGTTTGGACCAGCTTAATATCAGTGAGCGAATTGTGTATCCGGGCCTGGACGGATTGTCCAAATGGCTGGGAAGACACTACTTTGTAAAAAAATAGAACGCAACGCGACCCCGGTGTTGGTCGCCCTTTGGAGTGTAAAGGGCGGACATCGGGGTCTTGTTGTTAGGATTATGGATGAGATGCGGATGGTAGGACCGGGCGGGTAGGAGACCATCCGCAAATGAGTAAGGGGCAATTATAGGACTGTATGAACCCACAGCCCATGCAGGTTGCAGTAACAGTAAACGGCTACTACAACCTCACTGCATGGAATGAAGAAACAAGCTTCCGGTGCAGATGATGGATCCAATTTAACACGATAGACAGCTGCATTTGTGCAGATTTCAACCCAGTCTATATGGTGTGTTTCTGTCATCGGATGCAAGGTTTTGCCGACCTTGACGGTCACGCGATTGACTCCGGAACAGCAAGGCTGAACGGCTACTTCTGGCACATGTGCCTCAGGTGAGCCGTCAGTGGATCCGGCGCGCAGCTCCGTCATTGGCTTAGTACAGCAGGATGGTGTGGTACCACCATCAACAATTTTCTCTATTAAATTACCGCAAGTGTTACAAATATAGAATTTTTCCATTGTATAACCTCCCAAATGCTTTTGATGGCCGCGCGCTGATTCCGTCGCTTGTTTGTAAATAAAGAATATCCAAAAATCGTGGGGATTTCAGGATACTTAAGGAAACAAGATTAAATATTTTTTGCGTATTTTTTTTCGCAGAGTAAAGGAGAGAATGAAATGGAACAAAATGATTTTTTAGCAAAGGCACTTCGTGAATCCAGACAGAAGGCAAAAAGATCTCAGGAGTATATGTCCTTAGAACTGGAAATTGCGAGAAAGACGGTCCAAAACTGGGAGAGCGGTGTATCTGAACCAAGCATTGCTCAGGCAATCGAATGGTTTAGAATCTTACAGATTAGTCCGTTACCATACTTGTTTCAGTACGTGCATCCAAATTTGGAAGGCATTAGTAGTGCAGATGAGACGAAAACACTTCGTGCCGGGTTACGGCAACTGATTGATAGTCTGCCGGAAGAAGGCGTTAGGCAGCTTCTGTTTTTGTTTTATGGGGACCATGGCAGTTCGCCACGTGCTGTGCTGAATATGATTACAGCACATCTGCAGACCAATATGCGCGATCGTGTGGTGGCAGGAACGGTGATTTTGAAAAATTATGAAATTACAGAGAAAAAGAATATGCTTGCATCACCGGAGCACGTGAAGCCAAACAAGGAATATCTAAAAAACGCCATTGAGCGCGGTGAACAGGCCGCAATCAATGACGCTGAAACCTATGTATAAGGGTTAGGGGTTAGTTCTTCTTGGCCTTGGCTTTGTGGACTACGAAAAGCAATGCTCCGACAAAGAGCATTCCGCCGACAATATTGCCAAGTGTAACCGGAATGGAACTGTTAACAAAGAACGTTTTCCAATTGATGGTCGCCAGAGCTTCATCCGTGAAACCATAGGAGAGCTTTGCGGCTTCCCGGTAAGCCGGGTTCATCAGAGCGAAAATTCCTGCCGGGATGTAATACATATTTGCCACACAGTGTTCAAATCCGCTGACAACGAAGGCCAGAATTGGGAAGAAGATACCCCAAATCTTTCCGGATGGGGATTTGGCTGCGGTGGCCATCAGGACTGCGCAGCAAACGAATATATTGCAAAGAATGCCGGAAACAAAAGCGGACAGAAAGGACATATTGGTTTTTCCGTAGGCAACTTTAATGGTATATGCTGCAAGCAGGTTATTGCTATAGCCGAGCTGACCACAAAGAACAATCATACCTGCAACAATTGCCGCACCGATTAGATTTCCAATCCATACCAGCACGAGTACGCGAAGCACGGACCATATTTTATATTTCTTTTCAAATAGGCCGAGAATCAAAAGACAGTCTCCGGTGAATAGCTCACCACCCAGAAAGACGATTAACATCAGACCAACAGGGAAGATACATCCACCCACGGCACGAGCCACTCCGACATTGGAGATGGCATGCATTGCAACAGAACTTGCGGCTGCACCGCCTGCAATGAACATTCCAGCAAGGACTGCGAAGAGAAGAAGACGCCAAACAGCCATCTTCACGCGCTTTTCTTCTACAGCAATATTGGTATCCAGCACCTCGGCTGGTGTAAGCATAAATTTAGGCTCCATTTTTAAACCCTTCACCTTTGTTAATAACTTAACGAATAATATACTACAAATTCCAATCAAACGCAATTTTTTATTGAAGAATGGGGGCTTTTGTATTAAAATGGTAGAAGTAGTGAACTACTATATTACACAAATTATGGAGGATGTTTTGTCATGGGTAAATTTGAAATTAAGACTACAGAAACCGGTTTCCGTTTTAACTTAAAGGCCGGTAATGGTGAAGTGATTGCAACCAGCCAGACCTATAAGTCTTTAGATTCTTGCAAGAATGGTATTGAGAGCGTTAGAAAGAATGCTCCAATCGCGAACATTGAGGATCAGACCAAGGAAGGATACACCGAGGAGAAGAATCCTAAGTTTGAAATCTACACAGATAAGGCCGGCGAATTCAGATTCCGTCTGAAGGCAAAGAACGGTGAAATCATTGCTACCGGTGAAGGATATAAGGCACTTGCAGGTTGTAAGAATGGTATCGAGAGTATCGTTAAGAATGCTCCGGATGCTGAAGTAAAGGAAGTTTAATCCTTTAACTGAGAACGTATTTTTTGAGCGCTGCTATGTTTTTGACATGGCAGCGTTTTTAGTAAAATGTGGAATTTGTTCACATTTGTTACAGGAGGTTTGGATTTGAATTTATATCTGATTTCGTTCATCATTACAGTTATTGCGTTGGTTATCTTCGTTGTGATTTCAGATAGGAAGGTGCTTTTCTTTAATGCGTCCTTTTTTATATTCGTTTTAATCGCTAACTGGGGATATTATTTCTTTGGACGAAGTGAAACGCTGGAAGAAGCCCTTATGGCATACCGATTCGTATATGTCTGCGGCGGATTGCTTACTGCCTTTATGATGATGCTGGTATTTGATGCCTGTCAGATTAAAGCCCCAAAGGCATTGCGCATAGGTATTTATGTCTTTAACTCTACCGTGGTGGCGTTGGCTATGACGATGGGCTACAATAACTGGTTTTATGTGAAGTCCGGCTGCGAATTGGTTCCGGCTTCTCAAAGTGCAAATGGTGTGGCGTATTTTGCGTCAAAGACATATGGTCCTGCACATAACGCATTTTATGTAATGATTTATGGATATATGATTGCCGGTGTTGTTTTGCTTCTGGTTTCTTTAATTAGGCGCAAAAAGCTGATTTATAAGAATATCTTCTTGATGATTTTTACCTATGTGATAACGGTTCTGTGCTACACCGTTGGTAAGAAAATCTTTGTAGGATTTGACCCGGTTCCAGTATCTTATGCCATTAATGCGATATTCCTAATACCGATTACGTATAATACAAGCTTGTACAATTTGGATGAGGCGTTGTTAGCATCCGTTGAGAAACAGGAGCATCATGGATATCTGCTTTTTGACATTCATTATAAGTATGTGGGCTGTAATCCAATTGCCAAACGTTTTATTCCAGAAGTTGATGATCAGCAATTGGCAAGAACGTTGAAGACAGATGGCAGCGGGGCACTGAAATACGTTGACCAGCTGATTCGAAACTTTGATGGTGTCAGTGAGAGTGAATACCTTTCTTATGATGGAAAAGATATTGAAATATCCATTCAGTATATTTATAAAAATGATAGAAAACGTGGATATATTGTCCGAATCGCAGATGACTCCAAGAGACAGGAGTATATCCGCCAGTTGGATTTGATTTCTACGAACAAAACGAACTTCCTGTCCAATGTTTCTCATGAAATTCGTACTCCAATCAATGCAGTATTGGGTATGAATGAAATGATTCTTCGAGAGTCCGAGGAGAAAAAGACCAGAGAGTACGCTACGAACATTGCCACATCGGGACAAACTTTGCTGCAGCTCATCAATGATGTACTGGATCTTTCTAAGATTGAGTCTGGTAAGATGGAAGTAATCTCCACAGAATACAATCTTGCAGATATTATTTGTAATTTAGAGGATATGATTCGTCCGTTGATTAAACGCGATGATTTGAAGCTAGAGGTTGAAACCGCACCAAACTTACCAAAGAGACTGTATGGTGATGCGGTACGTGTTCGACAGATGGCGACAAATATTCTGACCAATGCAGTAAAATATACAGAGTCCGGAACCATTCGTTTTATGATTACTGGCGAGCGTGACGGGGATAATTTCATTTTCCGCTATGCAGTAAAGGATACTGGTCGAGGCATTAAAGAAGGCGAGATGGGCAATCTTTTCAATGCATTTGAACGTGTCGATCAGGTGCGAAACAGCGGCATTGAGGGAACTGGTTTGGGCCTTGCAATCACAAAGAAATTCGCCAACATGATGGGTGGCGAAATTTACGTGGAAAGTGAGTATGGCGTAGGCTCGACCTTTACGATTGAAGTTCCGCAGAAGGTTATTGGCGATGAATTGATGGGCGATTATCGTGATAGCTTTAAGAAAACGGAGAGAAAGACTTATCAGGAAAGCTTCCATGCACCGGACGCAAAGGTTCTTGTGGTCGATGATGTGGACATGAACCTGAAGGTTATCAGTCTGCTTTTGAAGAAAACGCAGATGCAAATTGTGAGCTGCAAGAGCGGTAGGGAATGCATTGACCTGGTTCAAAAAGAACAATTTGATTTGATTCTTTTAGACCATATGATGCCGGAATTAGACGGCGTGGAAACCTTAAAGATTATGCGTGAGAATCAGTACTGCGATAACACCCCGGTCATTGCGCTGACTGCAAATGTGGATGTGGACGCAGAAGCACGTTATCTTGCCTGGGGCTTTAATGGCTACCTCGCAAAACCGGTTCAACCAGCAATGTTAGAGGATATGCTTCATAAGTTCTTGCAGGATAAGGTAGTGACAGAATAATCTATTTGAAATGTGCGAAAAAAAGGCGGGCAAATTTTGCCCGCCCTTTTTATGATGAGAAAAGATTATTGAAATGTACGCTTTAAGAAATTGAGTAATCCGAGATTCCATACGGATGGACTGTGATTCTGTCCCGGATGGTAATACCAAATGTGATCTACATTATTTTTGGATAATTCCTTGTGGTAATTCTCAGGGTTGGTACCTACGGTGCCGTCTTTATCACCACTGCAAAGAAGAACCAGTGCTGGTGTGTATTCACTGCCTTCCAAGGTTAATAAAGAGGTGTTGAGCGTAGGCGCAGCAGAGAAAGAACCAATGTAATTAAAGGTGTCCAAAAGACTGAAGCCCAGTTCCAAAGCTTCCATACCGCCCATGGAAAGACCACAAACAGCAGTGTCTTCACGCTTGGTGGAGATAGCATAATTTTGGGCCATGTATGGCGCCAGGTCCTTCTTGAATTCATCGATGAATTGTGTGAAGGCGCCGATGTTAGCTGGACTTAATGTAGTCTTGTCCAAACCATCCTTTGGAATGACACTTGGAAAAACTGCAATGAAAGGCTTGATTTCGCCATTGGCAATCATATTGTCGAACATCTTTCCAGCACCCATGCTGACCCATTGTCCACCGTCGCAGCCAATACCATGAATCAAATAGATTACAGGGTATTCTTTGCTTTCATCGTAACCATAAGGTGTGTACACATATGCTTCGCGGTCAGCACCGACTACCTCGGAAGGATAGCTGATTTGATTCATTTCGCCAGCCTGATCAATGGCTTTCTGATAAGGCTTTACGTCAAGATTAAAATATCCTTCAAAATCTTCTAAAGCGCCGCTCAATTTTCCAACCTCCCATTCATGTGGTGGTATCACTTCTTTTTCCGTAGTAGGTTCCTCTGTTTCTGCGGTGGTTTCTGCCTCTGTCTGCGCGGCTGTAGTGCTTTCCGGTGTAGTTGGTTTAGTATCTGGTTTAGTACCTGAGTTACAACCTGTACACAAAACCGACATAATCATCCCAGCGCAAATAAATGCAGAAATATATTTTTTCATCTTTATATCCCAAATTCCTCCTAAATATTGAATGTTTCTTTTAATAATGTTACGATGAGTAAATAAATGATGCCATAGTGAGAAATGACTTGTTTATATACTTTAGCGACTTTTGAGGGCGTATGATGTTTGTTTTTCAAAAAAATGCACGACCAATAGTGACGCTGGCGGGAGAAGTTTCCGTTCCATCGCCGAATCGGCACTTTAAGCGGAGACCGGTGGAATATATTCTGTATGTAATTGAGAACGGAACCATGCAGCTGATAGAAGGGGATGTCACTTATATACTGAAGAAAAATGATGTGATTTTATTAGACCCATCGAGAACTCATGATGGAATTGAAACCTTTTCGGATTTGAAGTATAGGTATATTCATTTTACCTGTGAGGAGTTGTCAGAACTTTCGGGGACGGAACTGATGGAGAATGTTCTGATTGAAAATCAATTGGCGGAAGATGGGGAGCGTGTCTTGATTCCAAAATATATGCATTTGTCAACCTACGAGGGAAATCTTGTGCAGGTATTGTCGGAACGGGTATGTAAAGAATTTCAGGAAAAGGAAATATATTTCAGGGGGCGTATGAATTGCCTTTTGATGGAACTTTTATCTACCTGTGCAAGAGCCTATGCCGGAAAAACAATGGAAAAATCGCAGAGGCCGGATTTGACGTTTCAGATTATTGATTATATCCGAAACCATTATCAGGAGAAAATTACCGGTGAGGACCTTGAACGGACAATGCATTTAAATTTTGATTATATGAATCGTTCGTTTAAAAAGAAAACAGGATACACCATCATGTATTATGCAAATTTGTTTCGTATTAGCGAGGCGAAGAATCTGCTGCGAAGTGGAACCTGTAATGTAGGAGATGCTGCTCTGGAAACCGGGTTTGCAAATGAATTCTACTTTTCACGCGTATTCAAAAAGTTTGAAGGCATTTCGCCATCGGCTTATTTGTGTTATATTCAAAAGTAGGGGAATAAGCCTGTTCAGGGAAGAGTGGGTGAGGAGGACTTTATGTTAATTAGAATTATGTATGCAACCTGCGTTGCAATTTCTTTAGGAACCTATTTGTGGTTAAGAGTTTCTGACGTAAAAAGAAGCATTTGCCAAAATGTAATGGTACTGATGATCTTATTCTCTAACATCGGTTTTCTGGCAACAAGCTTTGCCACCTCATTGGGAGAGGCTGTGCTTGCACAAAAAATTACGTACGTGGCCGGTTGCTTTATGCCGATGCTGTATATGTTTACGATGTGTGAACTGTGTCACTTTGAGATGAAAAAGCGAATTGCGATTCCTTTAATTGTAATTCAGTGCATCCTGTATGGTGCGGTTTGTACCATTGGCTATACCGACTGGTATTACAAGAGTATTGAATTCACTGTGAACGAAGATGGAATTGGTGTCTTGAGCCGTGAATATGGTCCGTTACATGCTCTTTATCCAATTTCTTTGGCTATGTACTATGTGGGTTCATTGGTTATATTAATCTTTGCGATGGCACGCAAGAAGGCAGTCAATCGTAAGGAATTGGCCCTCTCCTTAGTGTTATCCGCTGTCGGAGCTGTGATTTATACACTCGAGCGAGTGCTCCATTTGCAGGTTGAACTAACCGCTATTTCGAACATTGTAATTATGATGGGTACGCTTTTGCCGATGTACCATTCCAATTTGTATACGGTCAACGAAAACCAGGATATTGTGAAGGAACAGCTGGACCGTGTGGGCTTTATTACGGTAAATCGTAGAATGGCCTTTATGAATTCGAATGATTTTGCGGAGGATTTATTTCCGGAACTGACTAAGTGCGGTGTTGGTAACTTAATCATTGAACGAAGCGAGCAGTTAAATGAATTGCTTGATAGTGTCTGGAAATATGACCGTCAGTTGGCTGTGGAAAGCCATTCAGACGCAGAACACCATCACATAGGTTTGAAGGTCCTGCATATGAATGATAAGCACTACGAGTGCGAGATTCATACGTTGAATAATTATTTAAAGCAGCGCGTGGGATATGTGATTGAGCTGAGAGATCAGACAGAGCATTATCGTACCATGGAATTGGTCAATCACTATAACGATGAGTTAAATAAAGATGTGAATGCAAAGACGCGTAAAATTCGTACCATTCAGGAAAAGACCATCCTTGGTATGGCAGCTATGGTGGAATCTCGCGATATGAGTACTGGCGGCCACATTCGCCGTACCAGTGATGTGGTACGCATTTTTGCAAAGAAACTGATTAATGAGGATATGGGCTTTGACCAGCATTTCCTGGATTTGGTAATACGAAGCGCGCCTATGCATGACTTGGGAAAAATTGGAGTCGATGATGCGGTGCTTCGTAAGAACGGCAAATTCACCGACGAGGAATATGAGCAGATGAAGAAACACTCTGCCATTGGTGGAAAGATGGTAAGAGAAATTCTTGAGGATGTGGAAGATGAAGAATTCGTTCGCATTGCGGAGAATGTGGCACATTACCATCACGAGAAGGTCAACGGAAAAGGTTATCCAGAGGGTCTGGCAGGAGATCAAATCCCTGTAGAAGCGCGTATTATGGCGCTAGCGGACGTGTTTGACGCATTGGTGTCCAAACGCTGCTATAAGGAGGCGTTTTCGTATGACAAGGCATTTGGCATCATTGAGGCAGATGCCGGTTCTCACTTTGATGCGGAGCTTGCAAAGGTATTTATGAGCTGCCGTGCAGAACTGGAGGATTATTACAATCATACGGAAACCAATTGCTAATGGAGGCGTTATGAAAAAGATGACAAAGGACATAGTCCCGGAGGATTTTACCCTGGGACTGGTAGCAGTGGATGCTATCCCTGTAATTCTATTCGGCGTAAATTGTATTTTAATCGGGAGGCGGCTTGGCAGCGTCCCGTTTATATTTGGCCGCTTTTTTTACAAATGCGCATTGTGATGCCAATTGGCTTCGCGGTGATGTTATTGGGCTTTGTGCTCGTTTTAGCATTTCAACGTGAGATATTAACCGGAATACATTTTGGAATACCTTCTCTGATCTGCTTTGGCATAGGACTGCTCGGCATGATTTTAATGGGTGTATTCGCTGCAAAGCTGGATTCGTCCGATAAGAAAGCGAATTGGATGGAACAAATTACAAATGCAGTTTCGCAAGCGGCAATACTGGTTGGGCTGTGCGTTGCTTTGTAGGGATGGGGAAACGCTCTGTTAAAAGGTCAGAGTTAAGATTTAACCATTGGTTTAGTGAAAACAGTGGAGGCAATAAATATAATAAAAATTAGAAGAACCGGGCACGATGCTTTGTTTATTAGGAGACTACATACACGGTGGTGCGGACCGAATTGTCGCTTTGCAGGGAAATCATTTGATTTTTCCATATGATGAGGAAGGGTAGAAGGGGAACTGTTCGAAGAATTAGCAAAAGAAGAGTGGGAGAGTAAAAGATGACTTTTGAAAAATTGAGTGAATTGATGGATAAATACAAAATTCCATCTAATGTAAAAATGATGTCTGATTCCGGCTGGGAGTGTGATGCAACAAATATGGATGGAGTGTATTATAACAAAGAAAAAAATACACTTGTATTTACTCAGGGGAACGGGGAAGAGGATTATGTTGAGCCTGAATGGTCTCTTCTTTGGACTGGCACTACAAAAGGAAATATAAATAATTATTTTTATATAGATACTACTAATGGTAATAAGCTGAGACTAAATTCATCAAATTTTATTTGTTCCGTTTTTGAAAAGGAGTTCATAGACGAACTGAAGCAAAATGATGAATTCGAAGATTATTATGGAATAAAAGAAACTCAGGAAAAAATAGACTATTTGGAGCAAAATTTAAATCTATGCCAGCCATTGTACTGGTCTATACAAGTATTAAATAAAGCGAAATATGAA
>JAZUHV010000336.1:0-5559 GCA_045641925.1 Butyrivibrio sp. | reverse complement strand
AACCGAGAACGTCCTGGTTAGAATCTCTAAAGCCCATACCACGTCCAATTCCTGACTCGAAGTAGGAAGCGGAACGGGAAAGGTTGAAGGTTACCATACACTGATACTGGTTCCAGATATTAACCATTCTGTTAACCTTATCGTCCGGAGTGTCAACAGAAAGGATGGAAAGAAGGTGATCCCAGTATGCCTTTAAGTCTGCCATTCCCTTTGCAAACTTCTCAGGGCTGTTGAACTGCTCAATCATAGCCTTTGCCTTAACCTTATTAATGGTCTTGCCATCAGCCTCGAACTTTTCAGCAACAGGCATCTCTACGTAACCAAGTACGAATACTAAGGTCTTGGACTCGCCTGGCTTTAAGGTAATCTTCTTATAATGAGAAGCAATTGGAGCCCAACCATCTGCTAAGGAGTTGGTAGGCTTGTCTGCAAGGACTGCTTCTGGATTATGGAAACCATTGTATAAACCAATGAAAGAATCTCTGTCGGTATCATAACCGTCAATGGCATCATTTACAGAGTAGAATGCGTAGTGATCACGACGATCTCTGTATTCGGTCTTGTGGTAAACAACGGAGCCATCGATTTCTACACGACCGGTAGAGAAGTTACGCTGGAAGTTGTTGGAATCGTCCTGTGCATCCCACAGACACCATTCTGCGAAAGAGAACAGAGAGAAAGACTTCTCTGCATCAGATTCGTTGGTCAGAACAACCTGCTGAACTTCGCCATTGTAATCAACCGGAACAAAGAAGGTTACCTCTGCCTTCAGACCATTCTTCTTACCAGTGATAACGGTGTAACCCATACCATGACGGCATTCGTAGCTGTCAAGCTCGGTTTTGCATGGAGACCAGCCTGGGTTCCAAACGGTACCATTTTCGTTAATGTAGAAATAACGTCCACCCATATCGATTGGAACGTTGTTGTAACGATAACGGGTGATGCGGCGGAGACGGGCATCTTTATAGAAACTGTAACCACCGGCGGTGTTAGAAATCAGGGAGAAAAATCCCTGGGTTCCCAAGTAGTTAATCCATGGAAATGGGGTTCTTGGGGTTGTGATGACATATTCCTTGCGGACGTCATCGAAATGACCAAATTTCATTTCCTAATTCCTCCTCATTTTGTATTCATAACGTCATTTACGAAAATTTCGTTAATTTGTTCCATTATAGCATCTGAAAACTTGAAAAACAAGATTCCTTCTATGAAAAATGACCGATTAAAAGGCTAAAAAACCAAAATATTGTTGATTTTTAACAAAAAGAAGGCTATGATTGATTTACGAAAACGATTACGCAAAAATTTCGTAGATAGGAAGCAAAGAATGCGTTTAGAACTGGATGATAACAAAGAAATAACAAGGCCAATCGAACAGGACGAAAAGCCTGCGGAGAAATTTGCCGGGAAGAAGAACATGATCTTCTTCATATTATATATGGCAGGCAATTTGATTTTGGCGAACTTCCTTTTTTTAATCTGCTGCATTCCGGTATTTACAATTGGTGCTTCTTTGGCAGCATTAAATAAGACGGTTTATAAAATATTCGAGGAAACAGATGTTATAGTAGCAAAGACCTTTTTCGTTGCCTTTGGAAAAAATTTTGGACAGGCAACCGGTGCATGGATTTTGCTGGGCAGTATTATGGGACTGGTCATCTTTGACATTTACTACTGTATCACACATGAAATCAATGTCTGGATGATGGCAATCATGATTGTCGGTATTCTGATTCTTTGGATTATAGCCAGCGTGATGGCATATGTATTTATGCTGATTCCGCGGTATGAAAATCGATTTTTGGTGCATTTGATAAACGCTTTTTTTATCGCCTATTCAAACATCGGCTGGACACTGATTATTTGGATTGCATGGATTTTGGGACTTGGCGTATTTATAGCATTCTTCCCATCATCCGTGATTTATGCCGGTTGGGTCATTGTTTTGTGTCTTTTTTCGCTTCTGGTATTGGTCGCATGCCCAATTTATAAGCATATTTTTTATAAATTTGAGCATCATGATCAGACCAAGTCGGATTTGTATTAGTTTCTTAGAAATGTATTAGGGTGAACGGGAATGGTATCAATTAAGGATGTAGCACTTGCATGCAATGTATCGGTTTCAACGGTCAGCAAGGCTCTGAACGATCATAAGGATGTCAGTGTTGCTAAAAAAGAATATATTCGTAAGGTGGCAAAGGAGATGGGCTATGCGCCGAACTCTTCTGCCAGAGCATTAAAGACAAACTGCAGTAAGAACTTAGGGGTTCTTTTCGTGGACGAGGCGCAAAGCGGCCTGAAGCATGAATTCTTTGCAGCGGTTTTGGACAGCTTTAAGGTTACAGTGGAAAGCTATGGTTATGATATTACCTTTATTATGGAAAATAAAAAGGATAACCTTACTTATTTAGAGCATTGTAAGTTCCGTGGATTTGATGGCGTGGTAATTGCCTGTGTCAAATTTGAAGATCCGGAAGTATACGAATTGATGTCCAGCAATCTGCCAATTGTTACGGTCGATTATACCTATAATAATACGATTTGCGTTTTGTCGGATAATTTCCAGGGAATGAAGCAGATTACAGAGTATGTAATTCAGCAGGGACATAAAAAGATTGCTTATATATATGGAGAAAAATCCGCGGTTACTACAAACCGCTTATCAGGCTTCTTCATTACATTGGACCAGTATAATATTAAGATTCCTGATGCTTATGTAGTAGAGAGTCGCTATCGTAGCATGAAGGATGCGGAACGAATCACCAATCAGCTTTTAGATTTGCCGGATCCACCAACCTGCATTTTATATTGTGATGATTTGGCATGCTTTGGTGGATTAAATGCGATTCACGCCAGAGGACTTCGCGTTCCGGAAGATATATCGATTGGTGGATTTGATGGAATTAATATGGCTCGTTACATTGAACCACAGATTACTACGGTATTTCAGGACGTGGAACGCATTGGACGCGAAGCAGGGGAGCAGTTAGTAAACCTGATTGAAAGACCAAGGACCACACTGATTGATAAGGTTGTGATACCGACTACATTAATCGCCGGACGCACAATCGCTAAGATCTAATAAGAAAAGAAGCTATTATCCCCTTTGGCAGATGCACCAAAGGGGATTTTTGTGAGATAAACGTTGAAAAACGAAATGCTGCGAAACGGTTTACGAAACTGTTTGCTTTCGTTTCGTAGGAAAAATGAAAGGTAAAATAATTGCGGTACTGTTTCCTTAAAAAGTGACGTAGGAAAAAAGTACTGCTTTTGGGTAATTCATATAAAAATGACAAAAAAAGGGTTGCCTTATTAGTCAAATTGTTGTAATATTTGAAATACGAAGACGATTGCGTGAATAGAGTTTTCGAAAAAACAAAGAGTTTTGTCGTTTGGAAACGACAAGAAGGAGGAAATCAATGAAGAAATTCAAGAGCATTGTTGCAGCATCTTTAGCAGCTGCAATGATCGTTGGTTCTTTCGCTGCTTGTACTAGTGGCGGTGGATCCAATCCAACAACCGCAGCACCTACTACTGGTGGCAGCGAAACTCAGCCTGCTGGTGGTGATGAGACTCAGGCTCCTGCTGAGGAGACCACTCCTGGTAACCAGGTATCCGGTGATATCACCGCTGATTCTTTCGTAGTATGGGGCTGGAACGATGATATCAAGAAGATTCTTGATAGCGTTTATGCAAACGATGAAGCTGATAACTACAGCAAGATCGTATTCGTTAACGCTGGTGGTGCTGACTACTACCAGACCAAGATTGACGAATTACTTAAGGATGCTGGCAATGACCTTTACCCAGATATGATGGGTCTTGAAATTGACTACGTTCAGAAGTATGTTCAGTCTGGCAAGTTAATCTCTCTTGCAGATCTTGGCGTATCCGCTGATGATCTCAAGAATCAGTACAAGTTCAACGTAGACGTATGTTCTACTGGTGGCGTACAGTACGCTTCTTTCTGGCAGGCAACTCCTGGTGCTTGGTGTATCAGAGCAGACCTTGCTGAGAAGTATTTAGGTACTACCGATCCTGCTGAATTACAGGAAATGTTCAAGGATTGGGCAGCTGTAGAAGCTACCGCACAGAAGGTATATGATGCTTCTGAAGGTAACTGCCGTCTCCTTTCTGGTTGGGATGATCTTAACAGAGTATTCATGAACAACAGAAAGTCTGGTTGGTACAATGCTGATGACGTAATCACTGTTGATGATCAGGTTAAGGGCTTCTTCGAAGAAGCTAAGAAGTTCAAGGATAACAACTGGACCTTCGAGACTACTCAGTGGTCTTCTGACTGGGATTCTATGAAGGGCGGCGATGGTACTGCTGACGCTAAGTCTGCATTAGCATTCACTGGTTGCCCATGGTTCCAGTACTGGTGCTTACCTGCAGATTCTTGGGAAGGTCAGTGTATCACCATTAAGGGACCTCAGGATTTCTATTGGGGTGGTACCGGTCTTGCAGTTCCAGAAGGATGTGCAAACAAGGAAATCGCTGCTTCTATCATCAAGTACTTCACTTGCGATTCTGAGTCTATGCAGAAGATCGCTAAGTTCAACGCTGACTTCATCAACAACGCTGAAGCTAACGTAGCATTACTTGACTACTCCAAGACTGATGATGGCAAGATGCTTGCTTCTGGTAATGGTTTGATGCATTCTCAGAACTACGTAGAGACCTACAACACCATCCTTAATGGTATGACTGTTGATACCTCTATCGTTACTGCTGAGGATAAGATGATCAACGATAAGATCTCTGACTTCGTTAAGGCTTACATCGAGAGCGGTGACTACGATGCAGCTATCAACGATATGAAGGCTTGGATCCACGATACCTTCGAGTACTTAAACGTACAGTAATATAACAGGTAGCGTGAACGCGTAAGCGCTTCAAATTACACAAATTATTGGGCTCCCCTCCCTTCGGAGCGGGAGCCCATTTTTTAAGTAAAACGTTCAAAATAAGGTGTTGGAAGGAGAAGGAAAGGATGGCAAATCCGAACAAAAAACATAAATTAGTTTCGTATGCCAAGTATGGTTACATCTTTATTTTACCGTTCTTCTTGGTATATTTAACGTTCCAGATTTACCCACTTGCTACGACTTTCTATTGGAGTTTATTCTCTTATACAAAGCGTAACATGGTAGAAAAAATTGAATTCGCAGGAATTCAGAACTTCTTAAAGTTATTAGGTTTGGTTGAAGGCGAAAGACCTTATTTCTTACAGTATTTATTAAATACTGTCATTATGTGGATGATTGGTTTCGTTCCACAGATTGTACTTTCTTTGATTATGGCAGCATGGTTGTCTAATGACCGTGTTAAGTTGCCAGGTAGAGGCTTAACCAAGATTATGATTTACATGCCTAACATTATTACGGCAGCCTCTGTATCTATTTTGTTCTATAACTTGTTTACTTACTATGGACCTGTTGCAATGTTACTTCGTGACACACTGCACTGGACATCCGAAGAGTATAATTTTATGAACAGTGCCGCGGGATCGCGAGGTTTGATTGGTTTCATCAACTTCTGGATGTGGTATGG
>JAZUHV010000335.1:0-4762 GCA_045641925.1 Butyrivibrio sp. | reverse complement strand
ATTACGGATTTGATTAATGTTCCTGGTTTGATTAACCTCGATTTCGCAGACGTTCAGACTGTTATGCAGGATAAGGGCGTTGCACATATCGGTATTGGTACCGCTAAGGGCGATGATAAGGCAATTGAAGCAGTTAAGATGGCTGTTGCCAGCCCATTGCTCGAGACCACCATCGAAGGTGCGTCCCATGTTATTATTAATATCAGCGGTGATATCGGTCTTTTAGAAGCAAACGAAGCTGCAAGCTACGTTCAGTCCCTTGCTGGAGAAGATGCAAATGTTATCTTCGGTGCAATGTATGATGATTCCGTTACAGATGAGGCAACCATTACCGTTATTGCAACTGGTTTGGACACCTTCGCATCTACTGGAGCAACTGCATTGGCAGGCTTTAATTTCCAGCCAAAGCAGTCTGTCAGACCTGCTGCAAATGTCGGAGTAGCACCAAGTACACAGTCTCCTTCCAGGGATTTGCCTGGCTTAAATAAGCCAACAGCACCGGTTGCAAGAGATACTTCCGAAATTGTTATTCCTTCATTCTTAAAGAAGAAGTAATAGGAGGAGAGGCGTATGACACCAGGATATGAATTGGATCGTGAAACCGGTTTGATGTACTGCGGTGATGACGAGGATTTATATTTAGAAATTTTAAAGGATTATGCAGAGAATAATTCTTTGGATAATTTGAAGACTACTTATGAAGCACAGAACTGGAAAGATTATTGCACATATGCACATGGTGTAAAGAGTGCTTCTTTAACGATTGGTGCTACCAAGCTTTCCGAAGATGCTAAGGCGATGGAGTTTGCAGTAAAGGAAGACCGCCTGGATTATATACCGGCAAATTTCGATGCATTCATTGCTCGTTATCAGGAATTGATTGATTATATCAAGGCTCTGTAAAATAGTATGAGTTAAGACCTTGTTCCCGATGGGAATAAGGTCTTTTTTTACGTGTTCAAGGGTTGATTTTTAACTTGAAAATATAGTAAAATTGTTGAAATATAAAGATATTAATAAATGCGTAAGCATATGGAAAAGGAGAAAAACTATGGCTAAGATTACTATGACAACTCCGCTTGTAGAGATGGACGGCGATGAAATGACCCGTGTACTCTGGGAAGAAATCAAAAAGGAACTGCTCATTCCATTTATTGATTTAAAGACCGAGTATTATGATTTGGGTCTGGTTCATCGTAATGAGACAAATGATCAGGTTACCGTTGATTCTGCAGAGGCTACCAAGAAGTACAAGGTTGCAGTTAAGTGCGCAACCATTACGCCAAATGCCTCCAGAATGACGGAATATAATTTAAAGGAAATGTGGAAGAGCCCGAATGGTACGATTCGTGCAATCCTTGATGGAACCGTATTCCGTGCACCAATTGTTGTGAAGGGCATTGAGCCATTGGTAAAGAACTGGAAGAAGCCAATCACCATTGCCAGACATGCATATGGCGATGTTTATAAGAATGTAGAAATTAAGGTTCCGGGTGCAGGTAAGGCAGAACTTGTATTTACCGGTGAGGATGGAACAGAACTTCGCGAGACTATGCATAATTTTAAGGGCTCCGGTATCATTCAGGGTCAGCACAATATCGATGAATCTATTGCAAGCTTTGCAAGAAGCTGCTTTAACTATGCATTGGATTTGAATCAGGATTTGTGGTTTGCGACCAAGGATACTATTTCTAAAAAGTATGACCATAACTTTAAGGATATTTTCCAGGAAATCTATGATGCAGAATATGCGGATAAGTTCAAGGCTGCAGGCATCGAATATTTCTATACCTTAATTGATGATGCCGTTGCTCGTGTTATGCGTTCTGAAGGCGGATATATTTGGGCATGTAAAAACTATGATGGTGACGTAATGTCTGATATGGTTGCTACCGCATTTGGATCTCTTGCGATGATGACCTCTGTTCTGGTATCTCCGCAGGGCTATTATGAGTATGAGGCAGCACATGGTACCGTACAGCGCCATTATTACAAGCATTTAAAGGGCGAGGAAACCTCTACAAATTCTGTAGCTACCATCTTTGCATGGAGTGGTGCAATAAGAAAGCGTGGCGAATTAGACGGCAATGCAGATCTGATGAGATTTGCCGATAATCTGGAGGCTGCCTGCATTGATACCATCGAGGCCGGAGAGATGACGAAGGATTTGGCATTGATTACCACCATGGAGAATCCTACTGTATTAAACAGCTTTGACTTTATCAAGGCAATTCGCGCAAAGTTAGAAGCAAGACAGAATATTTTAAGATAAAAAAACATTAAAAGGGGAAAAAGCATGAAGGCAATCAAAAAAGGAATTGCATTTATCATCACACTTGCCATGGTACTTTCTCTGATACCAGAGGCTTTTGTGAAGGCTGCACCAGTGAATGATGGTGTTGTAATGGAGGAAAATGACTCCGTAATATCTTCAGATTCTGGCGCAACCGTGGAACTGGAATCCGAGATGGACATGACAACGGGTCAGACCTACACAAAGGAATTAACAGGTGACTCTATGACGGTATATTTCACACCTGAAAAGACCGCTACCTATCAGTTGTCATTGACATTAAGATCACCTGCAGAAGGGGATAGTTCCCTTAATGTTCTTATTATGAACAGCTCAATTTGGGAAACAGTAACGAGTGAATTCCTATCTGGTGATGCTAGTGGAGAAGTAGATTTGCTCCTGAATAAGGATACAACCTACGCATTTTTCATAGATGGTACAGGCTATCTTTCAATGAGTTTGAGCTGTGGGATTACTGCATATTTTGAAAATCCAATTGACCGGGCATACCATATCTATGGTCGCAGAAACAAGGACCTTATTGTGCACGCTTCTCCAGTTGATGAGGATGATGAACTGACCTATCAATGGTTTAAGAAGGACTCTGAGGAAGATTCTTTTAAACTGCTCCCTGACGTAACCGTTCCGTTTGTCGAAATGGATATGACGGCTCCATATGTAGCCTACCGATGCGTGGTTTCAGAAGAAGGCTATCAGTCTGTAGTTTTGGAAACCTCAACAGGTGCACTTCCAAAATCCAATTACTATAAGTATGATGGCTATCCGAAAAATACAAATGTTGTTCCGGCCTTTCCTGGGGAGACTATAACACTGGATGCTACTTATCGCTGTACTACATTTCCGTCTGCACCAGTTACCTATAAGTGGTATGTATTATATACGGATACTAACCTTTTAGAGGAAATTCCGGGAGCAGATATGAACACGCTTTCCGTAAAAAGCGAGGACGAATCGCAGTATTATCGTTGTGTGGCGAGTGTTAACGGATATTCGGACTATATGGATTTTTGCGTGAACAGATCGATTATAAAAATCCAGGATGTGAGCTTTAATGCTGCACAGCTGCTTGCAAAACGTGGAGAGGATTTTGTAATATCGGTAGATTATGAAACTCTTCCAGGTTATTCCGTTGAGTTTTCCTGGAGAGAGAATGCTTCTGGTGAATATTCGAGCGCATCGTCTGATCCAACTTATACATTTGAAAATATTACAGATGATGCCTTGGTACAATGTAAGCTTTCAATTTTTGATGAATCCGGCGTTTTGGTTAAAACGGAGTTTGTCAATTATGATTTGCTAAAATATGATGAAATGCTGGTTTTCAATGCTGATACGACTATTGAGCCTGGAAAGGTATATGCTTTACCACCTTCTGACGCGGTTGATTATTCGTATCTAGTAAAAAATGAACCAGAAAATGCGGATGATAGTATTGAGTTGTTTTGCTTTAATGGTACAAAATACGCATTTGTGCTCTTTACATATTGCGATGAATATAGCGAGATTAGCTCTTCAGTAAACAGGGGAGAAGTTCTACGTTTCTGGAGTTGTGAAAAGGATAAGAATGCTATCTTCAAATACCGTTATCCTGTTGCTTTTGAGGAATCAGAGGTATATCATTCTGCACCAGAGGGAACGGAAATTACCTTAGAGGCTAACGTGGTTTCACAACCGGGGCAGACACTTTCTTATCAGTGGTTCCAAAATGTGGTGGATACAGGGGAACTCATTCCATTGGGGGAAACCTCTTCCAGTTACACAACCATAGCAACCTATGGCGGAAAGAAGTATATTGAAATTCTTTGTTATGCAATAGATGAGACCAGTGGAAACAAATCGTTTTATTCCTGGCGCGTATTCGATAGTTTATTTAGTTATACGGATGAAAAATACATCAGTTGCGTTGGTGACAGAACAGAATTGTTGAAGGTTCCAAAAGTACATGATGGAGCGACCGTTACTTATCAGTGGTATGTTTATAATAGCGAAACCAAGGAATATGATTTGTTACCGAATCACACGTCAAATGGATTGCTTGCGGACATGAATTCTATCTTTATGTATCGTGTTGTAGCAACTGCGACCTGGAATGGCATGACAGAAACGCAAACCTATGATTTTGTAAACCGTGAGACGAATACTTGGCCTCCTACTAACGCGTACGATAGTTGTTACTTTGATGTTAGGGGAGATAGAACACTGGATGTTTCAGATATTGTTTCAGAATTTGAAGAACTGAATCCGGGACATTCTCTCTCTATTACCTGGGAGCACAAATCTCTGGTAACAGGTGAAAAAACTATTGTAGAGCCGGAGAATCCACTTGTGGTTACCAATGCTACGAATGGTGAGTATTATTGTACGTTCACTTCGGATACCTATGACTCTTTTACAATTACAATTAGTGTAGTTTTAAATGTCGAGTTGGAATATGGCGATGATTATGTC
>JAZUHV010000334.1:0-2575 GCA_045641925.1 Butyrivibrio sp. | reverse complement strand
ACAGAAATAATTTATAGTACGGAAGACTTTAAAAGGCTGTCCTTTGGGACAGCCTTTTTTGTATTAGCGACGAGGAAAGTGCATCGTGCTTGCGCGAATGCACTTGACGACCGCAAGACAATCCCGAAACGCCGCCTTGTGCGGTTTTCGGTGATTGCATAGGCAGTTTATGTTATAATGCAAAAAAATCAGGTGGTGTTTTATGGAAAAAATTCAAATAAACCAATTATCAGACTTTCTTCTTGGCCAGGCAGAAGACTTGAATGCAATGACGGGCTGCACTTGTGTAATTGCACCAGAAGGAGCCGTTTGTGGCGTAGATGTCCGTGGAGGCTCTCCAGGAACCCGTGATATTTCTGCCTTAGATCCTACCTGCAATCGGACAGAAGTTCATGGAGTGATGCTTTCCGGAGGAAGTTCTTTCGGTCTGGATGCAGCAGGTGGTCTGATGGAACTTCTGGAAGAAAAAAAGATTGGCCGAAATGTAGGAGTAACGGTGGTTCCGAACGTATGTGAGGCTATTTTATTTGACTTGCATTGCGGTTCGTTCCAAGTTCGTCCGGATAAAGCTATGGGACGGCTGGCTGGGGAAAATGCTTTTGCAGGAAAGCCTTTTCAGAGTGGAAACTTTGGAGCCGGAACAGGTGCTACCGTAGGCAAGACCAATGGATTGAAGAACGCTATGAAAGGCGGTGTTGGTGTTGCTGCCTTCCGTCAGGGCGATTTAATGGTTGGTGCGGTATTTGCCGTAAATGCTGCCGGTGATATAACAGAAAACGGTAAAATTCTGGCGGGAGCTTTAACCGAAGACCATACCAGCTTTGCAGACAGTGAAACTTTGGTATTAAATTCTTATGCCATCAATGAAGACCTGTTTGCAGGAAATACCGTAATTGGCTGCATTTTTACCAATGGTCTTTTGACAAAATCTCAGGCTACACGTATTGCCGGAAGAGGTCAGGATGGAATCGCAAAAGCAATTCACCCGGCCCATTCGATTTTTGATGGGGATACGGTCTTCGTCATGGCTTCTGGAAAAGTAGCTACCACCATCGATGCGATTGGAATTTTAGCAGAACATGCTACAACGGCAGCCATCGCAGATGCGATTAAAAACGCAGAATCTTACGGCTGCTTTACCTCCAATAAAGAACTAAGCACTTTAAATAATTTTAATTTTCAGCAATAAAAAACTATCCAAAAGGAACGCATTATGTCGAAAGTTGTTAAGCTTCTGTTTGGCGCACTAGGAAATGCCACCAGACCGGCTTTGCCGATTTTTGAAGCAAATAAAGACTTTTATCTCAAGAATTATGGTATCGAGTTCCATATTGAAGGCGTCTGTGACAGTAAAGGAGCAGTAATTAAGCCCGGTATGGGATTTATGGAAGTTGAAAAATACAAGGCAGATTATGGTACTGTTTCAAAAGTTCCTCAGTATGGTCACCCAGAAATGACCGCCCAGGAAATGATTCAGGCCCTTGATGCAGATATTTATATCGAAGCCCTTCCTCCGAATCTTCCTTCGGGAGAACCGGGAACGACGAATATTATAACTGCGCTGGATCGTAATATGCATGTAGTGACGGCAAATAAGGCACCGTTAGCTCTTCATTGGAAGGAAACGGTTTGGTACGCAAAAGAAAAAGGACTTCAGCTTCTTTATGGAACGGCTGCCAGCGCGGGATTGAATTCGCTGCAACTGGAAAAATTCCTTGGAGAATGCGACGACATCGTGTCCTTTGATGGCATTTTTAATGCATCCTGCATGTGTATCTTCAAGGAGATGAAAGAAGGAAAAACTTTTGAGGAAGCCGTTGAATTTGCCAAGCAGTTAGGAACTCTTGATCCAAATCCGGATTCCGATTTGGATGGATGGGATCCGGCAATGAAGTGTGTTATTCATGCAAATAACATCTGGAATGCAGGCGTAACCCTTGACCAGGTGAAACGTACTGGCATTAAACACATCACAAAAGAAATGATAGAGGAAGCTACGGCAGCGAAAGAGAACTGGTGCATTATCAGCCATGCCGATAAAGATGCAGATGGTAATATCAACATGTGGGTCGCTCCCAAAAGATATCCAGAGAATAGCCCAATGGGGCGCAATACCTGGAATGACAAGGTGATTTTACTGAAATCGAAGACTCAGGAGGACCAGTTGATTTACGGTATGAATAATGCCGCAACCTGTACGCCGGGAAATATCGTACTTGATGTAGTGTCCATAGCGAGAAGCTTATAAACAAAAAAGCGGAGAATGGGGTGAGGCACCTCTAAACAAAAATAAAGGAGATTCCATTGGAATCTCCTTTTTCTATGCGGAGAATGGGACTTGAACCCACACGCTGTAGCCAGCACAAGATCCTTAGTCTTGCTCGTCTGCCAGTTCCGACACCTCCGCTTCCATATGTGGCGGGAAAAAACCGCGCTAAGATATATTACCTAAATTGGTACACTAAGTCAAGAACTTTCTGCAAAAATAATATTAAATATACATTTAACTTATCTGTCACCAACCCCTATCAATCTCCCACACATTCTCCCTCTTCCGTACCGGGCATCTGCAAAA
>JAZUHV010000333.1:0-12276 GCA_045641925.1 Butyrivibrio sp. | reverse complement strand
CGAATGGAAATATGGTTATAATACCTTTCTCGTGGATTTAAATGAGGCCCTTGTAGATGGGGAGAACGAATTGCTCGTGAGTGTTCGCTTTGAAAGCCCGAATTCCAGATGGTACTCTGGCGCAGGCATCATTCGTGATGTATATTTTCTGAATGGTAAAGAAAATTATTTGACTGAGGATGGAAGCTATATTCGCACGGTGAAGGTTGCAGAGCGCAATGACAAAACTGCGGATTATAAGCTACGTCTGTCTACCGAGGTGACCCTTTCTGAGGCGGCGCTGGCTTGTACGCATGAGTCTCAGGCGGGAGAGCAGGAGTCTGCGAAGGAAAAGTATATTCTGCGCTATACCGTGATGGATTCGGACGAAAATATTCTCGTAGAGAAAGAATTACAAAATAACATCGACCGCAATCAGACCCTGATTTTTATGATGGAGGGCGTTCGCGAGTGGAGCCTTGAGGAAAGAAATTTATATATTTTGCAAACAGAGCTGGTTCACAAAGCCGCAACAGGTGCATCTGAAGTTTTGGATGTGCATCGCGAGAAATTTGGATTTCGGACGATCACGATGGATCCGAACTCTGGCTTGTATTTGAATGGTGAGGCTTTGAAGCTTAACGGAGTCTGCATTCACCATGATTTGGGTGCATTGGGTGCGGCCTTTCATAAGGAGGCATTGCGTCGCCAGCTGGAGATTCAGAAGGCGATGGGCGTTAATGCGCTGCGTACATCTCATAATATGCCTGCAAGAGAGGTTTTGGAGCTTGCGGATGAAATGGGCTTTTTGGTTAATGACGAAATGTTTGATATGTGGAGAACACACAAGACAGACCATGATTATGCCACCTGGTTTGATGACTGGATGGAGCGTGATATCACGAATTTCGTCCGTAGAGACCGTAATCATGCCAGCCTCCTTATGTGGAGCGTCGGCAATGAAATTTATGATACACAGGCGAATTTGGAGGATGGCCTTTCTACCATTAAAAAGCTACGTGATACGACACTGCGTTCCGATCCGGAAAAGAATGGCATTGTAACTTTCGCATCCAATTTTATGGAAGGCGACGATACCCAGACCTGCGCGGATGAATTGAAGGTTGTGGGCTATAACTATCTGGAACGATTATATGAGAAGCATCATGCTGCACATCCTGATTGGGTAATTTATGGCAGCGAGACGGCTTCTACAGTGCAGAGTCGCGGCGTTTATCACTTCCCGTATGAAGAGATGATTCTTGTGGACATGGATGAGCAGTGTTCTTCTTTGGGAAATTGCACCACCAGCTGGGGTGCCAAAAATACGGAGGCCTGCATCATTGCAGACCGTGATTGCAAGTATTCCCTGGGTCAATTTATTTGGACGGGTTATGATTACATCGGTGAACCAACACCGTACCATACGAAGAATTCCTATTATGGGCAGGTGGATACGGCAGGTTTTCCAAAGGACTCTTACTATATGTATCAGGCAGAATGGACGGATGCCAAGACAGCACCGATGGTGCACTTATGGCCATACTGGGATTTTAATCCGGGACAGATGGTGGATGTGCGTGCCTGTACAAATGGCGCGGCGGTAGAATTGTTTGTAAATGGTAAAAGCCTTGGCAGGCGTGAAATCGATCATGTACATGGCACGGAATTGGCACCGCACTGGAAAACTGCTTATGAGCCGGGTGTGATTGAGGCTGTGGCATATAACGCGAAGGGCGATGTCATTGCGCGGGAGGAACATAAGTCCTTCGGAGATGCTGTTGCAATTACGTCCAAGGTGCGTTCGCCGGAGGCAGCTGCCGATGGACGCGGACTGTTTTTTATCGAAGTGGGAATGGTAGACGCGGCTGGCAATCCGGTTGAAAATGCCAATAATCGTGTGTCTGTTCATGTGGAAGGGCCAGCACGTCTGGTTGGTATCGATAACGGTGACAGCACGGACTATGATTCTTATAAAGGAACCTCCAAGCGACTTTTTATGGGCAAGCTCCTGGTGATGGTGCAGACAACGCAGAAGGCAGGCTATGTTGTGGTGACACTTTCTTCTGAAGGTATGGAGAAACATCGCATTTATCTGACTGCAATGGACTGTGAAAAGCTTGAGGGAATTGCCTGCGAAGAAAATAATGAAACCTGTAAAGTGGCGAATCCACTCCCTGCAGAACGGGAGCATGAAATCCCAATTCGTAAGATTGAAATTCACAGCACGCAGGGCTTCCAAATGAATGCCGATTGCCGCGAGATGGATTTAGAGGCGGTCATTTATCCTGCAAACAGTACCTGCAAGGACATTGTATGGGCTGCAATCACGGATTCAGGTGTGGAGACGAATCTCGTACAATTGACCTCGGATGGATGCAGAGCACACCTGACGGCAATGGGCGATGGCGCATTCCAGGTGCGCTGTTATACCAGAAACGGAGCCGAGAAGGTGAATGTCATTTCTCAGATTGGTATTCGCATTGAGGGAATTGGCTCCGCATATTTAAACCCATATGAATTGATTTCGGCATCCCTTTATGATTGCAGTGAGGGCGAAATGCAGAAGGCCTTAGAGCATGGAATAGCAACTGCCAGAGATGTGGAATCCTATCTTGGCTTTACGAATGTGGATTTTGGCGCATTCGGAACGGATCGTATTACCCTGCCTTGCTTTGCATTTAGTAGTAATAAGGACTACCGCATTCGTATTTGGGACGGAATACCGAATGCAGAGGGTAGCGAATGCTTGGCGGATGGAATTTATAATAAGACTACGATTTGGGATACATATATTCCGGAAACCTTCGTATTCAGCCATCGCATTAAGGGAATCCATACGATTTGCATTCAGACGGAGGAATTTATTAACATCAAAGGATTCGTCTGTGAGGCAATGAATAAAGGAACGTCCTTGGTAAATGCAATAGAACATGATAAAATATACGGAGATGCTTTCGAGGTCGGACCGGATGCGGTGACCGGAATCGGTAACAACGTTTCTATTGAATTTTCTGACATGGACTTTTTAGAGGGCGTGCATACGCTGGTTATCTGTGGCCGCTCGCACATTGAAAAAAACACTGTCCATGTGAAATTCACCGATGAGAATGGCAGTTTTACCAGACAAATGGTGGAAATTCCGTATTCTGAAGACTATACAGAGCATACATTTGAACTGGAACCGGTGCAGGGAAAGAAGGATTTGACCCTGATTTTCTTGCCGGGAAGTAATATTGATTTGAAGTGGTTTTGCTTCTCGTAAGGAGGATATAATGGAAAAAATTGCAAGCTTTACCGTAAATCACATTGATTTATTAACGGGTGTATATGTGTCACGTCGCGATCAGGTTGGCGCAGAAGTATTAACAACCTTTGATCTTCGCTTTACCAGACCGAATGTAGAGCCGGCTATGGTGACTGCCGGAATTCATTCCATCGAGCATTTGGGCGCGACCTTTTTGCGCAATCATCCGACCTGGAAGGATAAGGTAATCTATTTTGGCCCGATGGGCTGCCGTACTGGCTTTTATTTAATTCTTGCAGGACTTTTGGAGCCAGAGGACATTCTGGATTTACTTCGTGAGATGGCAGACTACATACTGACTTATGAAGGAGAAATTCCGGGCTATTCCCCAAGAGACTGTGGCAATTATCTGGATAATAATTTGGAAATGGCTCAGTTCTATACGCGCAAGTATCAGACCGAGGTGCTTAATCAGCCGACGGAGGAACGCTTGCATTATCCTGCATAAATTGTTTGGAGTATGAGGAAATGATTTATACTGTTACATTAAATCCATCCATTGATTATGTGGCACATGTGAAGGAATTAACCCTTGGTGCAGTCAATCGTACGAACTATGAAAGAATGCTGCCGGGCGGTAAGGGGATCAATGTGTCCATGGTTTTAAAAAATCTTGGAATTGCAAATACGGCATTGGGCTTTACCGCGGGCTTTACTGGTCTGGCGTTAGAGCATATGCTGGCGGAACAGGGCGTATCCTGTGATTTTATCCATGTGGCGGATGGCAATAGTCGTATTAACTTTAAACTGCAGACGGATGGTCAAAAGGGTGAGACAGAGGTCAATGGTATGGGCCCAAACATCACGGAACAGGATGTGGAGCAATTGTACCGACGCTTCGCAAAGCTGCAGCAGGACGATATTTTGGTGCTTGCGGGCACAATTCCGTCGTCTTTGCCAAATGCGATGTATATGAACATTATTCGCCTCTTAGAAGGCCGTGGCGTGAAAGTGGTTGTGGATGCGACCAACGAGCAGTTAAAGAGCGTGCTGCCATACCATCCATTTTTAATCAAACCGAATGTGCATGAGCTTGGTGAATTATTCGGCGTGGAAATTAAGAATAAGGCGGATGCCTTTATGTATGCAAGACGCTTGCAGGAACAGGGCGCAAGAAATGTGCTGGTTTCTATGGGCTCCCAGGGGGCAGTACTGGTTACCGATAGCGGGGAAGATATTTCCGGCAAGGCACCAGGTGGAGAACCAATCTATACAGTAGGCGCAGGTGATTCCATGGTGGCTGGCTTCCTGGCAGGATATCTGTCAATGGGCAATTACGATGACGCGCTGGCGATGGGATTATGTGCCGGTAGTGCATCTGCATGTTCCAGACATCTGGCCACACAGGCAGATGTGGATGCAATGATGGCAGAATATATGGGCCTGAATTCATAACGGCTAAGGGGGATAGAAAGATGAACTATGTATTAAAGAATGGTACCTTGACAGCAATGATTTCTTCGCATGGTGCGGAGTTAAAATCCTTAGTAAAAAATGGGCATGAATATATTTGGCAGGCAGATCCGAACTTTTGGGCTCGCTCTACACCCGTTTTATTTCCACTTGTTGGGTCTTTGAAAGATAAGCAGTATAAGTCTCATCAAATGACTTTTCATATGGGACAGCACGGATTTGCCAGAGATGCAGAATTTACGCTGGTAGCGCAGAATGATACGTCTGTGACTTTGCGTCTGGAGTCTGATGAAACTACGGCACAGGTGTATCCATATGCGTTTGTGCTGGAAATTACACATACTTTGTTGCCAGATGGGCTTAGGACAACCTGGAGAGTCATAAATCCTGGCACAAAGGAAATGTCCTTTGCGATTGGCGGACATCCTGGTTTTAACTGCGAAACGACCGGATGGTCCTTGGCACTGCATAATATTCATGAATTAGAGTACCATTTGTTATCTGGCGATGGCATCATTGGGCCAAAGAAATATCACCTGGAGCTGACGGATGGACTGCTTCCGATTACACAGGAATTGTTTAAGGACGATGCCTTGATCATTCCGGAAATTGCTTCCCTTTGTGTGGGTTTGGTAAATGCATCCGGGAAGGAAGTTTTGCAGGTGCATTTTGATACCTCCATCCTTGGACTTTGGACGCCGGCAGGAAAGAACGCACCATTTGTTTGCATTGAACCATGGTATGGTACGGCAGACTGGTATGACGCGGATGGTGTGTGGGAACATCGTAAATATATGAATGTGCTGGCACCGGGAGAAATCTTTGAAGAGGGATATACAATCAAAATTTGCGAATAAGAATGAATTAAAAAAGCTTGCGATGAAAAAACATCGCAAGCTTTTTTTAGTAATTAATGATTTCGACTAACTTTCCATGCACCATATGACGCACATTGGATTGGGAGTCATACTGGCAGGTGAATAAAGTGGCTACCTGTGTGACATCGTCAATGGAAACACCGGTTTCATATAATTGAACGGTCTTCACATATTCCGCATAATCTTTTGCAGTAAAATTATCGTTGATGTCAATGGTGTAGGCCTTAGTGTGATCGTCGATATTTACATCGCCGATACTGAAAATTTCATATACACGGATTTCTTCCGGGGTGTGAATGAAGAAGTAATTCTTGCCCACGCTCTTTTTGAAGAAATCTTCACTATCATACTGAAGAAGGTCATGGAACATGGAACCATCCTTCATATTGTGTCCATAAAATACCAGATGCCCCTCGCGAAGGTTCTTAGATAAACGGTAATCCAAGAAAATGGAGCCTGCCCAGGATTCTTTGTCATCAAAGGTGTGATTTAAGTAGTAATCATTATCTTCACCCTGAACGATTGGAAGGAAAATTTTTAACAATGGTAAATCAACATAACCGACTGTGTTTGGCTGCATGGCAAAAGCCTTATCCCAATTGACCTTCTTGGAAGGGGATACCAGACGGGTGTCTGTAACATTGTTTGGAAGTGTCTCATCAGAAATTAACTGCCCCTGAATATCTGCGTAAATATCCTTTGCTTCCTGGTAGGTTTCCTGAATGTTTAACAGCTTAACCAGCGCGAAAGCAAATACGCCAATGGCTACTACAATGACGCCCAGGCGAATCCCGTCCGCTGCGGTAAAGCGTTTTTTCTTCTTTTTTCTTTTAGGGCGTGGAGTGGAAACACTTTCGTAATCCATCCCCTCTGTATTTTTATTCTCAACTGGCATAGTACATACCTCACAATTTTGTCCATAAGTTAAATTATATTATATACTTACTAGCCGCTGATTGTAAAGTAAAGCCGAAGTTATCGGATTCTTTGTAAAAAAGCCCCTCCGAAATTGGAGGGGCCCAAAAGTCAGTAATGAATTTTGTGAGGAATTAAGCCTTTCCTACGGAACCGAATAATTCCATCTTCTCCTTAACGGTAGCCTTGATTGCTTCAAAGCCAGGAGCTAATAACTTACGAGGATCGAAGCCCTTGCCTTCAAGGTCCTTACCAGCCTCTACATACTTACGGGTAGCATCAGCGAAAGCTAACTGGCACTCGGTGTTAACGTTGATCTTTGCAACACCAAGAGAGATTGCCTTCTTAATCATATCAGCTGGGATACCGGTACCGCCGTGAAGAACGAGTGGTTCGTCACCGGTGAGTTCCTTAATAGCTGCTAAGGTTTCGAAGCTTAAGCCTGCCCAGTTTGCTGGGTACTTGCCGTGGATGTTACCGATTCCTGCTGCTAACATAGTAACGCCAAGATCATTGATCATCTTGCACTCGTTAGGATCAGCGCACTCCCACATACCTACGTCACCATCTTCCTCGCCGCCGATAGAACCAACCTCAGCCTCAAGAGAGAGACCAAGCTGCTTGCAAACATTTACTAACTCAGAAGTCTTTGCAACGTTCTCCTCAATTGGATAGTGAGAACCATCGAACATGATAGAAGTGAAGCCTGCCTTGATGCACTTGTAGCATCCGTCATAGCTACCGTGATCTAAGTGAAGAGCTACAGGAACAGTAATTCCTAAAGACTCGTCCATAGCCTTAACCATAGCAGCAACGGTTTCAAAACCGCACATATACTTACCAGCACCTTCGGATACACCGAGGATTACAGGGGAGTTTAACTCCTGAGCGGTAAGGAGAATAGCCTTGGTCCACTCTAAGTTGTTGATGTTGAACTGACCAACTGCATAGTGGCCGGCAACTGCCTTCTTGAGCATTTCTTCTGCTGTAACTAACATAATAGAAATAACCTCCATAAAAATTATTTGGCATAATTATAGCATGATAGTAGTTATTTCTCAATGTTTTTGTGATATAATTAACGAATAAAAGAAACATGCTTCTGTCTGATAAGAGAAGGTTTGGCAGAGGAAAGGGTAAAGTATGAGAGCATATGAAAGATTATTAAAATATGTTACGGTGTGGACGACCTCTGATGAGATCAGTGGAACCCATCCAAGTGCAATGCGCGAATTTGATTTGGCTCATTTGCTGGTGGATGAATTAAAGGCGTTGGGTCTTACGGATGCGAAGGTGGATGAGCATTGCTATCTGTTTGCTACATTGCCTGCAACCGAGGGCTGTGAGAATGAGCCGACCATTGGGCTGATTGCACATATGGATACGGCAGCATTTAACGGTAAGGATGTGAAGCCGCGTATTGTAGAAAACTATGATGGTAAGTCAATTGTGCTGAATGAAGGTCTGGGCGTGGTAATGGAGCCGGAAACCTATCCGGAGCTTTTACGCTATGTGGGTCAGAACCTGATTGTGACCGATGGAACCACGCTTCTTGGTGCAGACGATAAGGCTGGCATTGCGGAGATTATGACCGCGTTGGAGACTCTGATTGAGAAAAAACTTCCGCACGGACGCATTCGCGTGGCTTTTACACCAGACGAGGAAATTGGCGAGGGCGCGGATAATTTCAATGTTGAGGAGTTTGATGCGGACTTTGCCTATACCGTTGATGGTGGCGGACTGGGCGAATTGGAGTACGAAAACTTTAATGCAGCCAGCGCTAAGGTTACCATTCATGGCAATAGCATCCATCCGGGTGACGCCAAGAATCGTATGGTGAATGCACTTCTTTTGGCAATGGAATTTAATGGCATGCTGCCTCCGTGCGAGACGCCGGCGCATACGGAGGGCTATGAGGGCTTCTATCACTTGCTTTCTTTAGAGGGCGTTGAAGAGCTTGCAAAAATGGATTATATTATTCGTGACCACAATCGCGAGATTTTTGAGAATCGTAAGGTGGCAATTGCGCGTATCGCGGAATATATGAATGCGAAGTATGGTGACGGCACCATCGAACTTGTGGTGAAGGATTCTTATTACAACATGAAGGATAAGATTCTTCCGCATATGGAAATTATCGACCGTGCAAAGGCTGCCTACGCGAAGAATGATGTCGTAGCAGTAGAGGTGCCTATTCGTGGCGGTACGGATGGTGCACGCTTGTCCTTTATGGGACTGCCTTGCCCGAATTTATGCACAGGTGGTCACAATTTCCATGGAAAATTTGAGTATATTCCAATTGAGTCCATGGATAAGGTGACGGATATTTTGATTAGTATTGTAACAATGTAACAAACGCGTACGAGCGTTAAATATAAGGAGGATAAAAGCATGAGTTATGTAGGCTTATGGAAGTTTGGTTCAGTCTCAGCATTGGATGAGAACGATCAGTGGGTGTCTTTGGATGCAGAGCAGTATATGGCACGCCCAATCAATTCAACCGATGAGGATATGATTGATCATGAGAAGCAGACCCGTCAGAATGTAATTAATACCATGATGGATGTATGTGAAGATGGAAAAATTTACGTATTGCTTCCAATTCCTGAGCACGTTACGAAAGAGATGATTGATGAGGCAGTGTCATCCGGCAAGGTGACCATTCGCGGAGATTTGATGGTAATGGGCTCTTATGATTGGGAAGATCGTGATGGTGTGCTTTACTTCGACACAGGAATCGAAGGCGAAGTAGTCGGCGAAAAGGTTAGCTCCTGGGCAAAGGGCAGCGATGACGATGGCAATTTGAAGCTTCTGTTTACGAAGTATGTACGTGCATAATAGCACTTTGAAGCTATGCCGAAATAAAGGTGGGAGGAATGAAGTAGTATGAGAAAGAGATGGATTTCGGGAGCGCTCTTTGCAGTAACTCTGGCATTGACCTTGGCGCCAATGCAAACGGTTATTGCAGATGGCGAAGCGGAAGAAGTTCATTATTTGGATCCTGGCGCGTTTGCGGATTCGCAGGTGTATGAGTGTCTTCTTGCAGAGATGGACCATGACGGGGATGGCCGCGTAGATAGTAATGAGATGTCTGGTGGCTCGGTACTGGTAATGGATGGCCGTCAGATTAGCTCCTTAAAGGGCGTGGAAACGGTGGAACATTTGCAGAGTGTGTTTGCTTCGGATACGGGCATATCAGACTTTTCTGTTTTGGCGCAGTGTCCGGAACTTGAAATGATTTATTTGGAGGGATGCCCGGTCACAAGCTTTGACTTTTTATATCACCTTCCGAATGCGAAATACGTGAATATTCGATATACAAATTGCGCGAGCATCGACTTTGTAAAAAGCATGCCGAATCTAACGGATTTGTACAGTGTGGGCAATCCTTTTACAGACTATTCTCCATTGTCAAGCTGTGCTGCTTTGGAGTTCGCGGAAATTGATGAACCATCGATTACTAATTTGAACCTTTTGGCAAATTGTCAGAACCTGAAAAATATTTGGGTTTGTGGTGATGCGATTACGGATGTATCCGCAATCTATGACAAGCCAATCGAACGTGTGGATTTCTGGGGCTGTACCGGAATCAAGGATTATTCTTTCTTGGCGAACTATCCTAATTTAAAAAATGTTAATTTAGTGGATTGTGCAATTCGCAATTTCCCGGATTTAAGAGGTAAGGCCCTGGAGAGCGTATTTATCCCGGGCAATTACTTTGAAAAGGAAGAGGCTTCTACCTTCTTACCATCCTATATTTTGACGGACGAATGGTTCGAGACTAACTGGACTCCGAAGGAAGAGCAGCAGTTAGAGGCCGAGGATGGTCGCATTTCCTTTGAAGGCTTATTGGTGGGCAATGTATCCTTTGAGGCAACGATGACTGAGGAATACGATGAAACCTTTAAGAATGATTTTGAGGCTGCATTTAATGACATCGATTGGGAAGAAGAAAACTATCAGGTTTATGATTTGTCCCTGATGAAGGATGTTTCCACCATTGCTGGTGATACAACGGTTCATTTTCAGGCTGGTGATACCAGTACCATTGAAATTAGTGGAATCGATAAAGACGGTGAGTATAAGATTTATCGCCGCGAGGACGATGGCACAACGTCTGAACTGACCTGCTATGTAATCAACGGAAAATTGATTTTTGATACGGAGCATTTCAGTGTATTTGCCATTGTAAACACGAAGGGTAAGGTATTCACGGAAATGGCTGCCTTCTCACCGACCATCATCATTGTTGCTGCGGTATGTGTGCTTGTTATTGCTGCAGTAGCTGTTGTTTTGGTGGTAGTAATTCGTAAGAAGAAAAAGCCGGCACAAGTGTAAAGAATGTAAATCGTAAATGAAAAAGGGCCTTCCGCGACTGGCGGAGGGCCCTTTATTAAGTGCTTAACCGTTATTAAAACATTTCTGCGATTTTTTCTGGCTCTGGATACTCTACACCAAAGGTTTCTACGGTTACAGTCTTCATGCGTTGTGCTTCTCTTGGACGATCAGACCAGTCCGTAGAGGTGGTAGCAATCTTATTTACCACATCCATTCCTTCGATAACCTTTCCGAATGCAGCATAAGCGCCATCCAAATGTGGGGAGGTTTCATGCATGATGAAGAACTGGCTTCCTGCAGAATCAGGAATCATGGTTCTTGCCATAGAAAGGACACCAGGAGTGTGTAATAAATTGTTGGTAAATCCGTTCTGAGAGAATTCACCGCGGATGGAATAGCCAGGTCCGCCTGCGCCGGTACCCTCTGGATCGCCGCCCTGAATCATAAATCCTGGGATAACACGATGGAAGATGAGTCCATCATAGTAGCCCTTGCTTACAAGGCTGATAAAATTATTTACGGTATTCGGTGCAACTTCAGGGTAGAGTTCTGCCTTGATGGTGCCACCGTTTTCCATTTCAATTGTAACAACTGGATTCTGTGCCATTTGTCAATCTCCTTTCAAAAACGTATAATCATATTCTAGCGAGGAAGGTGGGTTAAGTCAATGAAGAACCGCTTACAAAACGTATGGATGATGACATCGGAAGAACCGAAGGAAACTTCGGTCTATTTGTATGTTTATGAAGATGAAATACCAGAGATTGCGGCGAATTATCAGAACGTAATATTGCACGAAAATCTGCCCCAGAGCATCCTTTCTAAAGAAGACACCCTCTTAATTATTTCAGATGTGGAAAAAGCCTTGAATTACAGAAAAGAGGGCTATGCAGTGCTTTTACAAACGGAGGACCTGTCGCACGCACCAATTTTGTCGGAGCTTCCGTATGTGACGGATTATCCGTGTGACCTTTCAGATGAGGAATTGGAACGATACTTTCTGCACTTGCAGGGTCTTCCTGTGACGATTGCCATAACGGAGCGATTGGTTTTGCGTGAGGTAACCTTGGAAGATTTACCGGCGTTATATGAGCTTTATGATGATGATGCGGTCCGTGAATTTTTGGAGCCTTTGTATTCCCTGGAAGAGGAGACTGCTTTTCAAAAAGAGTATATTAAGACGATGTATGGAATATATGGCTATGGCCTATGGGCGGTTATGGAAAAGAAGAGCGGGAAGCTGATTGGCCGCGTGGGCATTAGCAATCGTGAGATTGATGGAGAAGAACGCCAGGAATTGGGATATGTCATCCACAAAGATTATAGAAGGCGGGGCTATGCCTTTGAAGCATGCTGCGCCGTTCTTCAGTTTGCGCAAAACGCCAAGATGGAAGGTCTTCTCATCGTTACCGATTCAAAAAACCTTCCATCCTGTGTGTTGGCTGC
>JAZUHV010000332.1:0-15433 GCA_045641925.1 Butyrivibrio sp. | reverse complement strand
GCTTTTGCGTCGTACTTTTGACAATGTTAATGTTGGCGGACATACAGTTATTCTTACGCCGGGCCGCTATAATGCTGCTTATTTTGAGCATAGTTATTTGGCAGAACAGACGGGTGCGCATTTGGTAAATGGTTCCGAACTTGTGGTAAAGGATGACAAATTATTCTTTGTAACCGCGGACGGTAAGTACGAAAGAGTTGGTGCGGTTTATCGTAGAATCTCGGATGAATATCTCGACCCAATGAACTTTAATCCAGAGTCTCTGATTGGTATTCCACACATCTTTGATGTGTTCCGTAAGGGAAATGTGGCACTATTAAATGCTCCGGGCAATGGTGTGGCGGACGACAAGGGCATATATTACTTTGTGCCAAAGATGATTCGTTATTATTTGGGCGAAGAGCCAATTCTCTCAAATGCGCCAACCTACCTGCCATTTTATAAGGATGATTACAACTACGTGATGGATCATCTGGATTCACTCGTTCTGAAGGATGTTGCAGAGGCTGGTGGCTATGGTGTTGTATTTGGAAATTCTATGACCAGACAGCAGAAAAACGCGTTCATCGAACTGCTTTCCAAAGAGCCGAGACGCTTTATTGCGCAGGAGGTTGTGGACTTCCAGGATTTGGACATTGTGGAAAATGGTGAGTGTGTGCCTCGTAAGGCAGACCTTCGTGCATTTGTTTTGATGGCGGATGAGCCATTGGTCTGGAAGAGTGGATTGACACGATTCTCTCGTAATCCGGATTCCTTTATCGTTAATTCATCACAAGGAGGAGGTTTCAAAGACACATGGGTATTATCTCAGTAGAACAGGCAAATCGCCTATATTGGTTAGGCAGATATACAGAACGCGTATATTCGACTTTGCGGATGTATTATAAAAGCTTTGATGCATTGATTGATGGTATAGCGGACAGCTATGTAGACTTTTGCAAAAGCATTGACATCCCTAACATTTATACGGACAGAGATGATTTTGTGACGCGTTATCCTTTTGATCCGAGTATTTCAGACTCAATTATTAGCAATCTGAACCGTGCCTATGATAATGCAATTGTTCTTCGAGAGAGCATTGGCTCGGAAAGCTTATCCTACATTCAGCTTGCGATTTATGAAATGAATCGTGCGGCAAAGAGTAAGGCTCCAATGATAGAATTGCAGCAGGTCATTGACAATCTCGCTGCATTTTACGGTATGGCGGATGATCAGATTGACAGTGAGAACGTGCGAAATATTATCAAAGCGGGCAAGCGAATTGAACGCATTGATTTGTATGCACGATTGGGCATTGGGCAGAAGGAACTCATCCGTGAGGTACATCGAATGATTCCTCGTGTGGAGCGTTCCGGCTTAGAATATGAAAAAGATAAAATCACGAAAATCAAGGAGCTGGCAGAAGCATCGGAAATTGACTATTACGGAATTGTAAATGAGGTAGAAAGCATTTTCGATTAGTGCAGATAGGGGGAATTTGCATGAAGGACTTGCATTATGTATATGATATGTTAATTGAATATTCCATAGATGTGAACCGGTGCAATTTCACCATTCGATGCAATCCAAAGGATACCATGCGACAAAAAATCCGGGACACCAAGATATTGCTGGAGCCGGATGTCGCCTATTCTTTGGGCACAGACGGCTTTCATAATTCTTATATTTATGGGTGTAATGAGCTGCCGCACCGGACCTTTCACTTTCGGATAGAGGGCGATGTGACGACGGGAGCAGAAGTTTATGAATCTGCAGAAAATACGGACATTTCTATGGTATTTCGGCATTCGCACGGACTTAATCAGGCGGGGGAAAAGTTGCTAAAATATGGCAATTCGCTTTCCATCCCGACAGATGTATGTGATTTAGAAGCTGCAAAATACCTGATGAAGAAGGTCTATGAAGATTTTTCTTACCAGTCAGGGGTTACAAATGTGCGAACGAGTGCGGAGGAGGCCTGGAATCTGGGCCATGGAGTGTGCCAGGATTATTCACACATCTTACTGGCACTTTTACATCAAAAAGGAATCTGCGCGCGATATGCGACTGGCCTAATGGTGGGAGAAGGCGTGAGCCATGCCTGGGTGGAGGTCCTTTCAGAAGGCAAATGGTATGGTCTGGACGTGACCAACAATGCGTCTGTAGGTGATGATTATATTCTGCTAAGCGTTGGACGTGATGCACAGGATTGTTCTATAAATCGTGGCATTATGCATGGTGGGGGACTGCATACGCAGACAATTCATGCATGTGTGACAAGCAAAGAGGAGAAAAATATATGATTAAAACAGTGGCATCCGTAGCGCTTCCTGTGGATGAGACCTTAACCATTCGCAAGAAGAGAATTCAACCGGATGGAGCAAAGAAGAAAAGCAAGAGAATTAGTATTGTTACTGGAATTCATGGTGATGAGCTGGAGGGTCAGTATGTCTGCTTTGAACTGGCCAGACGAATCGAGGCTGATAAACAGTTTTTGACGGGGATTGTGGATATTTATCCGGCGATGAATCCGCTGGGAATAGATTCCATTACGCGCGGCATCCCGGCTTTTGACTTAGACATGAACCGTCTTTTTCCAGGTAATATCGATGGTAATATGACAGAGTACCTGGCGGCTGGTATTATGAAGGATTTATCCGGTTCCTCCCTGGTCGTAGACATTCACGCGAGCAATATTTACTTAACGGAAATTCCACAAATTCGTATTAATGAACTCCATGAGGATACATTGGTTCCGCTTGCAGAGAAGTCTAATGTGGACTTTGTTTGGGTTCATGGGGCTAGCACCGTATTGGAATCCACGTTAGCCTACAGTTTAAATAGCACGGGAACCCCTTGCCTGGTTGTGGAAATGGGTGTGGGTATGCGTATCACAAAGGAATATGGTGAACAGCTGGTGGATGGCATCTTCAGTCTGATGAAGGAATTGGGCATTTGGACCGGACCGGTTAAGGAGGTTCGTAAGCCAATTATTTCTAGGAATCCTCAGGATGTAAGCTATTTGAATGCCAGCGTAGGTGGGCTCTTTATTCAGAAGGTGCATCATTGGGAAACGCTGAAAAAGGGTGATTTGATTGGATGGATTATCGATCCGTTAAGCAGTGAAATTTTGGATGAGGTGCTTTCGCCGGTGGATGGCATCTTGTTTACCATTCGTGAGTATCCGATTGTGGATGAGGGATCGTTAATCGGAAGACTTCTGCGCAAGGAGGCATATGAGGCATGAAAAAGAAAATTGTTTATGAAATAAAAGGCCTTTATCGCGATAACTTCCGTGTGACAGGGTACGAATTTGGTAAAGGGAAAAAGAGTGTCTGCATTGTGGGCACTATGCGTGGAAATGAGGTCCAGCAGCTGTACTGCTGCTCCCTTTTGGTAAAGAAGTTCTCCCAGTTAGAGGCAGAGGGACGTATCCTTCCCGGACATAAAATTTTGATTATTCCAAGCTGTAATCCATATTCGCTGAATATTCAGAGGCGCTTCTGGCCAATTGATAATACAGATATCAATCGCATGTTTCCAGGCTATGATTTGGGTGAGACAACACAACGAATTGCCGATGGTGTCTTCAAGGAGATTATGGATTATCAGTATGGTATTCAGTTTACTTCGTTTTACATGCCGGGAGAGTTTATGCCGCATGTACGCATGATGGATGAGGGCTATAGCACCATTGAAAATGCCTTGAAGTTTGATATGCCTTATGTGGTTGTTCGTAAAGTGCGCCCGTATGACACTACCACGCTGAATTATAATTGGCAGGTTTGGGACACGCAGGCCTTTAGCTTTTATACGACAACCACGACCAGTATTGACCGAAGCTCCGCAGGACAATCCGTTCTCAGTGTGATGAAGTTTTTATCTGCATTAGGAATTGTGAAGTATCAGTCGGAGAATCGTCATGAAACCCGTGTGATTCAGGATACAGATCTCATTACCGTGCAGACTGCGAAGTCCGGTATTTTTGAGGCACTTGTTCAGGTGGGAGATGTGGTCCGCGAGGGCACGCCATTGGCCAATATTATTCACCCATATGAGGGAACGGAGATGGAGACTTTGTACGCGCCTGAAAAAGCGCGTGTGTTCTTTATGCACACGGATCCGCTCACCTATGCAAATACCGCCGTGTTCAAGCTGATTCGAGAAGAGTAGTCCAAGGATTTGTGGTTGATTTTTGACTTTTTTTGTGCTAACCTTGGCAATATAAAAGATGTAATTCATCTGTGTGAGAAATACTGAGAAGGAAAGAGTAGATTCGAACGAGCGTCACAGAGAACCCCGGTAGCTGAGAAGGGGCACGTAAAAGCGGATTGAAGATGGCTCCGGAGTAGTGTGGTCGAACCGTACGGACAGATCACAACAGGAATCGCCTGTTATAGCGATTGGGTTTGATGGAACCTATAGAGGTTCGTGCCGTGAGGTACGAATGAACAGAAGTGGTACCGCGATACATTCGCCTTCTGCATGCTTGCGTGCAGAAGGTGTTTTTTTTACTGCAAAGTATGCAAACTTCTCACCTCATGAAACATCCGTATGTTAGGAGGAATGATTATATGAGTAAAGGAAATGGTAAGCCGTATTACATTACCACAGCGATTGCCTACACTTCTGGTAAGCCACATATTGGCAATACCTATGAGGCGATTTTGGCAGACAGTATCGCAAGATACAAAAGAGCACAGGGCTATGATGTGCGTTTCCAGACAGGAACGGATGAGCATGGCCAGAAAATTGAGTTAAAGGCAGCAGAAAAAGGCATCACACCAAAGGAATTTGTTGACGAGGTTGCTGGTGAAATTAAAAGAATCTGGGACCGTATGGGCACATCCTATGACAGATTTATCCGTACGACAGATGCCGACCATGAAAAGCAGGTTCAGAAAATTTTTAAGTAGCTGTATGATCAGGGCGATATTTATAAGAGCGAATACGAGGGCTTGTACTGTACCCCTTGCGAATCCTTCTGGACAGAAAGCCAGCTGGTGGATGGTAAGTGTCCTGACTGCGGACGTGATGTTAAGCCTGCGAAGGAAGAGGCATATTTCTTCAAGATGAGCAAGTATGCAGATCGTTTGATTGAGCATATCAATACCCATCCGGAATTCATTCAGCCGGTATCCCGCAAGAATGAGATGATGAACAATTTCTTATTGCCGGGCCTTCAGGACCTTTGTGTGTCCCGTACCTCTTTTAAGTGGGGTATTCCGGTAGATTTTGATGATAGACACGTTGTATATGTTTGGCTGGATGCATTGACCAACTATGTTACCGGCCTGGGTTACGATGTGGATGGCAATCATGGTGACCTTTATGCAAAGTATTGGCCAGCCGATTTGCACCTGATTGGTAAGGATATCATTCGTTTCCATACCATTTACTGGCCAATCTTTTTGATGGCATTAGACATTCCATTGCCAAAGCAGGTATTCGGACATCCTTGGTTATTACAGGGCGGCGATAAGATGAGCAAGTCCAAGGGCAATGTGATTTATGCAGATGATATGGCTGATTTGTTTGGCGTTGATGCGGTTCGTTTCTTCGTATTGCATGAGATGCCGTTTGACAATGATGGTATCATCACCTGGGATTTGGTGGTTGAGCGTTGCAACTCCGAACTGGCAAATACTTTAGGAAACCTTGTAAATAGAACCATCTCCATGAGCAACAAGTACTTTGGCGGCGTGGTTGAAAACAAGAACGTAGCTGAGGCTGTGGATCAGGATTTGAAGGATACCATTCTTGCTGCAGTGAAGAAGGTTGATGATAAGATGGAAGAACTGCGTGTAGCAGATGCCATCACCGAGATTTTCTCCATCTTTAAGCGCTGCAATAAATACATTGATGAGACTATGCCATGGGCACTCGCAAAGGACGAGACAAAGCAGGACCGTTTGGCTACCGTGCTTTACAATTTGGTGGAGGGTATCACGATTGGTGCTTCTCTGTTAGAGTCCTTTATGCCAGATACCACTGCAAAGATTTTAACTCAGTTAAATGCGCCTAAGCTTGGTTTGGACGATTTGACCACCTTTGGTCATTACGTCTCCGGAACCAAGGTTACGGAAACTCCGGAAATCCTGTTCGCCAGATTGGATATGAAGGATATTCAGCCAAAGGTTGAGGAAATTCAGGCAAAGCAGCGTGCAGAGGCTGGCGTGCAGACGGAGGAAGACTTAGAAAAGTTGCATCCTGGTGTGGACGTGGAGAAGAAGCCGGAAATCACCATTGATGAGTTTGATACGGTACAGCTGCGCGTGGGTGAAATCCTTGCCTGCGAGGCCGTTCAGGGCTCTAAGAAGCTTCTTTGCAGTCAGGTGAAAATTGGCTCTGAAGTGAAGCAGATTGTATCCGGCATCCGTAAGTGGTACGCACCGGAAGAGATGGTTGGCAAGAAGGTTGTAGTTGTGACCAACTTAAAGCCTGCCAAGCTGGCTGGTGTGGAAAGCCAGGGTATGATTCTCTGTGCAGAGGACGCCGAGGGCAATGTAGTTCTTTTGAAGCCTGAAAAGGATGTTCCAAACGGTGTGGAGATTTCATAAAAACGGGGGCAATGATGTTAAAAGACGTTTGTGATAAATATTATTTTTCAAGAAATTATAACTGCGCAGAAACCATTTTACATGCAGCAAATGAATACTATGATTTGGGACTGCATGAGAGAGATATGATTCTCGTAGCAGGCTTTGGCGCTGGAATGCAGACTGGAAATACCTGCGGAACCCTTCTTTCTGCCATTAGTATCCTGTCCATGAAATATGTGGAAGCCAAGGCACATGAAAGTGCAGATATTCACGATGTTTCGCTGATGCTGACCCGCAAATTTAATGCGAAATTTGGCTCTACTCTTTGTAAGGAAATTAAGCCAAAATTTTTCGAGCCGGAAATTCGCTGCCAGAATACGGTGCATCTGGCCTGCGACATTCTGGAAGAGGTACTTGCTGAGTACCAGCCTAAGGAGGCTAAATAATGATTTTTGACAGTCATGCACATTATGACGATCACCAGTACGATGTGGACCGCGAGGCAGTTCTTGCCGGACTTCGAGAGGCAGGAGTGGGCCGCGTGGTAAACATCGGCGCAAGCATTCGCAATAGCCACAATTCGGTGGAACTGGCGGCGAAGTACGATTGGATTTACGCTTCGGTGGGGGTTCATCCGGAGGAAATTCTATCCGGAAATGATGCAGACTATGCCTGGATGGAGGAGGAAGCCCGCACGAATCCTAAAGTTGTAGCAATTGGGGAATGCGGCTTTGATTATCATTGGCTTCCATCTAAGGATGAAGACTTAAAGGAACTTTATGGAACCGATGAGCATATGAAAAGCCTGCAAAAGCAGTGCTTTGTAAGACAGATTGAAATGGCAAAGCGCCTGCAAATGCCATTGGTGGTGCATTCAAGGGATGCCGCACAGGATACCTATCAGACCATGAAGGAATGTGAGGCGGAAAAAGCTGGGGGTGTGATTCATTGCTTTTCCTATTCAGTGGAAGAGGCGAAGAAGTACCTGGATATGGGCTTTTACATTGGTATTGGCGGGGTATTGACCTTTAAAAACGCGAACAAGTTAAAGCAGGTATGCGAATATGTTCCGATGGACCGCATTCTTTTGGAAACGGATTGTCCGTATATGGCGCCGGAGCCAAATCGTGGAAAGAGAAATGATTCCGGAATGCTGCCATATGTGGTGCGTGAAATGGCCCGAATTAAGGGCTTAGACACCATGGAAGTGGTTCGGCAAACGGAAGAAAATGCTTGTAAAATGTATGGATTGGAGACGGTATGCATTTAAGTAACCCAACCGCTACGCTGGCGGTCATTCATAAATATAATTTTGCATTTCAGAAGAAATTCGGGCAGAACTTTTTGATTGATGAGGGCATTGTGGAGAAAATCGTGCGTGAGTCCGGCGTGACAGCGGACGATTGTGTCCTGGAGATTGGCCCGGGAATCGGAACCATGACCCAGATTCTTTGTGAACACGCAAAAAAGGTTATTGCCGTGGAAATCGACCGCAATTTGATTCCGATTCTTGCAGATACATTGTCCGATTATGACAATGTGACCGTCATTAATGAAGATATTTTGAAGGTGGATATTGCTGCGTTGGCAGCCGAGCACAATGAGGGTCGCCCGATTAAAGTCGTAGCGAATCTGCCGTATTACATCACCACCCCGATTATTATGGGCCTGTTTGAAAGTCATGCACCGATTGCATCCATCACCGTGATGGTACAGAAGGAAGTGGCTGAGCGTATGCAGACCGGACCGGGCTCGAAGGATTACGGAGCACTCAGTCTGGCAGTGCAGTTTTACTCTGAGCCAAAGATTGTGCTTCAGGTTCCACCTGAGTGCTTTATGCCGCGCCCAAATGTCGGTAGTGCGGTGATTCGTCTGACACGCTATGAGGAGACTCCGGTGCAGGTGAAGGACGAAGCGCTGATGTTTAAACTGATTCGCGCCAGCTTTAACCAAAGAAGAAAAACCCTTTCAAATGGGCTGAACAATTCACAGGAATTGCATTTCTCCAAGGATGAGGTGAATGCGGCAATTGAAGCGCTTGGAAGAGGCGCACAGATTCGAGGCGAAGCGCTGACGCTTGAGGAGTTTGCAAAACTTGCGGATTTATTGACAAAAAAAGGATGAGTCGATGAGGAAATTCTTGAATTTGGTCCATAAGCACCGTCTTATGGCAAAAATCATATTATATTTTATATTGATCGGGGCAATTATCCTTGTGTATTGGAAGTTGAACCCGGATTTGGGGGCTCTTGGCATCTTTAAACAGATGTTTGAGAATGAGGCTGCCGTTTCTGTTTTGGCCATTGGAATTATATCCATGCTATTTACCATTTTTACGCAATTTGTTGGTAAATTGATGGAGGATAAAATAAAAACATCGAATGACCAGCATAAGATAATCCACTTGTATGCAAAGCATCGCGCACCAAATTATGCGAAGGCGCGAAAGGATGACATGGAAACCTTAAAGCGTGTGAAGAACATTCGTAAGCTTCATTACGCGAAGCGGATGAAAAAGTTTATTAAGAAGGATTATGAACTTCGTTGTAAGCAGTACGGACCGGATGAGAAGCCTGTGGCAATCAGTTATTTGCCAAATTCCCGTGTGGAGATTATTGAAGGTCAAAAGCATGGGGAGTCCTACTTTCTTGCCCTGCAGAGTCATACACAGCCTTCTTCAAAACTTAAGATAGATTCCGATGTGTATCGTGGCGATTATTATGAGGATTTGGTGGATTGGCTATACTTTGCAGATCCAAATCAACCTAACTTCCAGTTAATAGAATTACCGTCGGTCAATGTTTATGCAAATGTGAATGGTAAGACTGAGATTTGCTTTCATGACTCGGATGAAGAGTTTGAACTGCCAGAGGCAATTTTGGAAAATGCAGATAAACTGATGGCAGCACATGCACATTCCAATGTTAGTAACAGTACCACCGTCCGTTTGAATAATGTTAAGGTGGAATACCTGGACGCAGAAGACCACGTGACAGAGAATGAAGAACAAGCGGTGAAAGAACGCTTTGTTTTAGAAACCATGCGCACGCAGTATTTCCACATGCTGATGACCAACCGATGCATGGATTACCCGTTTGGTCCACAGATGACAGTTCGTAAAATCTTGGAATACCAAAGCAAAATCAGTCCGCTTGAGGAGTCTAAGCTGAGTAATCAGATTGGTATCAATGGCCTGGTTCTGACCAGCGATGGGTATGTTCTTTTAGAAAAACGTGATCGTTCCAAGAGTACCTGGAAGAATAAATTTGCACAACCAATTTCTTTGGCAATGAAACGTTCGGATTTAAAATTGGCAGAGGGTGAAACGGTTATTAAGGATGGCGCACAGGACGCTTACAAGTGCATCTCCAATATTATTACTGGTACATTAAAGAAGAATTATGGCTTATTGCCAAAGGATTATACATTTAGCATTCAGGAGAATTTTTTGGGATTTGCCAGAGACCTTCTGGAGGGTGGTAAGCCGAATCTGTATTTTTGCGTATTTACGACATTGACCGCCAAGGAACTGCAGAATGTAATTGAGCAGACGGCCAGCAATGTTTCAGCGGCCGAGGGCGGTGCACCGGGGGCCTTGGTATTAGATCGTGCTAAGCTTACATCCGACTATTATTTGGTTAAGTGGGATAAGGTTGGTGTGGACTATGATTATAAGATGAGCATTTCTCTACGTTCGGAGGATGTCATTCGTATCAATCGACATGCATCAGCCCGCAAAGTATTTAAAGCTATGAATCCGGGTAAGAAAGTGCCACATTTGAAGTCCCGAAGCAAGCTTCGTGCTCGGATGTGGGATAATATGCGCAAAGGTGCGAACTGGATATTCCATCCGCATTATAAAAGGGAATGCTGCGAGGCACTTTTGGTGTGTATCGCATATATGGAACTGTGTGAAAATCGCATGAGTATTTTGCAGGATCAGGTGGCCCAAAAGGCCAGGAAAGAAGGCTAAAAATGACAAACCAAAAGATTGTGGCATTTGGAGAAATTATGCAAAGACTTAGTCCAGCAGATGGACAGACCTTGGCAAACTCTGGAAAATTTGATGCGGTTTATGGTGGTACGGAATCTAATGTACTGGTGGCCTTGTCCTGCATGGGCTTTGAAACCTCTTATCTGAGTGTTTTGCCTGCAAATTCCTTAGGTGATGCGGCGGTAAGACACTTATCCCGTTACAAAGTTTCTACGGATTTGATACTGCGCCGTGGTGATACAATGGGTGTGTACTACATTGAGCCGGGCTTTGGTAATAGACCTGGAACCGTTATTTATAGTCGCAGATACGCTGAAATCACTCGCATTACCGAAGCAGATTTTGACTATGATAAAATCTTTAAAGATTGTGCGATTTTTCATATCAGTGGAGTATCTTTTGCATTGTCAGAGACCTGCAGAATGGTTTGCTTTAGATTAATTCGTGAAGCAAAGGAAAGAAAGATTCCGGTAAGCTTTGATTTTAATTATCGTTCTAAATTATGGGATACAGAAACCGCAGGTGAGGTGTTCCGACAGGTGATTCCTTATGCGGATATTATCTTTGCTGCAAAGAAAGATTTTGATGTCTTTTTAAAGACGGATTTGAATAGCTTTTTGGCAGATGAAAAGAATGCATTTACTTACCTTTTGGTTCGCGAACGCAATGTGAAGTCAGCAGAAATTCATACTGCGGGTGCAACGATTTATCATAGAACCGAAAATGGTCTGGAAACGGCTTCCAGCGAGATGAAGGACTATCCGGTACTGGACCGCGTTGGTTCAGGAGATGCTTTTGACGCAGGTGTTTTGGCAGCAGTGTTACAGCAGAAAAAATTAGAAGAAATTGTTAAGCAGGGAATGGAACTATTTGGCCTTAAAATGACTTTGCCGGGAGATATTTTATCCCTGACTAAGCGTGAACTGGATGTTTTATGCACAAATGAAGTAAAGGATACGATTCGATGAAAATTTGTTTGAGTATTGGAAAAATGGATTGTGCATTTGCGAAAATGCAGGAGGAATTGGCTGCACTGCCGAATGTTACGGTAGATGTGGTTGGATTAGACGGCTATTCGCTGGCCGGCTACGACGTTTTTATCGGCAAGAAACTTTCTGAAGAACTGCTAAAAGACGCGGACAAGTTACGCTGTATTTTTGCCTACAAGACTGGTGTGGATGATTTTCCTCTGGAAACACTTGCCCAAAAAGGAGTGACAGTGGTCAACTCGCATACGGACTCTGCGATTATTGCGGAATATGCATTTGGTTTAATGATGAGTCTGACTGCACGTATTACAGAGTTTGACAATAAGTTTCGCACCGGCATTTGGCACGATTTAAATAATCCATATTGGAAGAGTATCTTTTCCATGAAGATTGGCCTTTTAGGTTATGGACACATTGGCCAGGAAATTCATAAGATTTTAAAACGCAATGGTATTGAAACCTATACATTGAATCGTGGTCATATCTACGAAGACATTCATCTGGTAGCAGACGTAAAGGAGCTTGCGCAGACGACAGATCTTCTGATGCTGTCCCTTCCGAAGGTGAAGGAGACAGATGCCATCATTAATCGTGAGGTGATGGAGCTGATGTCTGGTAAATTGATTGTCAATGTGGGGCGAAGCAATGCGATTGACCAGCAGGCTCTGTACGAGGCACTGCGAGATGGTGTGATTGCGGGCGCCGCAATTGATACCTGGGACAGTAAACCACAGGATTTGACCAAGCCATTCTTCCCAACGGAATTGCCCTTCGCAGAGTTGGAAAATATCATCCTCTCTCCACATCAGGCAATGAATGTGGCTGATGGTCATGCACGTTATGTGGAGGATACCACGAAGAAGGTTGTGGATTACGTGCTGAATGGAAATTTAAAGGATGTAGTGGATTTGAATAAAGGATATTAATAAAAATATATCGTAACACGATAAATAATACTTGACATACGACAAGGAGCTTCCTATAATGACGACTATAGGGAGCTCCTTTATTTTACGAAAAGAAGGTGGATATGAATGAATAGAATGAAAAAAGGCAGCCTGGGAGTGGCACTTGCTTTTACGATAGCAGTAATGACATTGCCAGGCTGCAGCTTCGGGAAAAAAGGCCCGGAGTATCAGCTTCCGGATGATCCAGTGATCATTACATCCGGTACGTATGTGAACCCGAACGATGATGATGACCGCCATGTTTGTTTGGAGTACAATGGACGTATCTATGTTCCGTATGGAAATCTGGATGTTTATAGCTTGAGGAATGTAGAGCGGACCTGTGTGGGATATGTTACAAATGGGGCCCCCAATGACACCGGCGACCGATTACTGACCCTCGCAGACAGCGATGACTTTTTGATGACGTATTATGTGAACGGAATCATGGATCAACCAATGTTTTTCCGTGCTGTGGATACGGCGGGTAAGTCAATATACGTTCCAAGTTATATCAGCATGGTGAATGAAACGAATGATTTGTTCGAGAAAATCACGCAAGAGGATTGGGACGCAAAAAACAGGTCCATCCGGAATGCGATGAAATTGTCCGGCGTAAATTTTTTGGACGGCGCCCTTGAAGGAATTGTAGATACGCATGGTGGATTCCATGGGGATGGATATTTGGCTATACAAATAGATTTCTCAGGAAAAAATTTTGAAGACAGACTTGTAAGCGCGGAACACTGGATGGATTTGCCGCTTTCGGATGAAATGGATGGATTGTTGGACTCCTGCCAGTATAAGGATGGAACGGATGCTTTCCCAGGGGGATTGCAGGAGGGAAAATACTTTTTCTATAACCGCTATGAATCCTGCAAGGATCGGTATGATGAGAAAGAAAATTTTGACCAGTATTCTTTTAACTTCACGATATGCGTATACGATGCGGTGTGGGAGCGACTTTATATTATTGTGTTTGATACCTAAGGAGGCAGTATGAAGCAGACAACTTTAGCAAACTGGTTAAAGGGAATTATTATTGGTATGGGGCTTTGCGGACTGGTGATCTTCATCTGGATTTTACCGAATATCATTGATGAATTTCTTTTGATGGATCCGACAAAGGCTGGATGGAAGGTTCCTTGGCGCATTGTCATGTGGGTGAGTGCGGTGCCTTGCTTTGCAGTTTTGGGCTTTGGCTGGCTGATTGCCAATAACATTGGGCATGACAAGTCCTTCAGCAGTGCGAACGCACACTATTTAAAGATGATTTCTTTAATGGCAATCATTGATTGCGTGTTTTTCTTTGGGGCCAATGTGACCTTGTTTATTTGTAATATGAATCACCCTGCAGTGATGATTGCGTCTCTTTTTGTCGTATTTGCTGGAATTGTAATTGCGGTAGCGGCAGCGGCTTTGTCCCATTTGGTTTTGAAGGCTGCACTTTTGCAGGAACAGAGTGATTTGACGATTTAGGAGGGCATTTATGGGTGATTCTAAAGAATTAAACGAAGAAGAATGGCTTCCGGGCGATATGATTTTTAATATCGATGTCATGCTTGCGAAGCGAAAGATGAGTGTAACGGAACTGGCAAATCGTGTGGGAATTACGATGGCGAATATCTCCATTTTAAAAAATGGAAAGGCAAAGGCCATTAAGGTTTCTACGCTGATTCGACTGTGCGATGCATTGGATTGCCAGCCGGGAGATTTGCTGGAGTATAAAAGAAAAATTGAGGTTTAAAAAAGAGGCTACGACGAATACTTCGCCGTAGCCATTTTTAGTCTAAAGGATTAATGAGCGCATACTGATTATGGTCCACAAAGCCCTCGCGAAGGCGAATGATGCTATGTGCGACACCTTCCATTTGAAAGCCAAGGCGCAGCAGAAGACCGATCGAGGCGGTATTATCTGCCAGAGTGAAGGCCTCAACGCGATGTAGATGATCGTCCTCAAACAGTGCGGTCAGCAGGCGGGCAATGGCCTCGGTGGCATAGCCATGCTTCTGATAGGCAGGAAGCAATTTGTAGCCCAAAACACAGGAACGGTAGGCGCCACGGCGAAAGTTGGAGAAGGAAACCGTGCCGATAATGATACCGGGGTTGTCCTTTGCATAAATAAAGTAGCGCATATATTCGCCGTTTAAGAAGGCATTATATTCTCCGCGGAGCAGGGCGGCCTGATAATCCAGTGTGTAAAAATTACTAACCTTTTCTGGCTCATATTGATTAAAGAGCTCCGCGCCCTCGCTATAAAAGTGCAGCACCTCGGCGTTATGGCTTTCACTCAAAACGCGCAGCTGCAATCGGTCGGTTTCATATTCAAATCGCATACGTACATCCTATTCTTTACTGAGGGCTATCAAGCCGATAGTGAAAGCTTTTTCTAATTTATTATACAATGATTGCGGGGTATGGTACAATTAGAAACATCAAATGTGAAGGTGAGTTTATCCGGGATGCAATTGACGACCGATGAAAAATATATGAAACAGGCAATGACGCAGGCGCGAAAGGCAGCCAAGTTAGATGAGGTTCCGATTGGCTGCATCATTGTGTATGATAACAAGGTGATTGCCAGGGGCTATAATCGCCGAAATACAGACAAGAGCACACTGGCGCACGCGGAGATTCTGGCCATCCGAAAGGCCAGCAAGGTAATTGGCGACTGGCGTTTGGAGGATTGTACCATGTATGTGACGCTGGAGCCGTGTCAGATGTGTGCAGGTGCTATCGTGCAGGCGCGGATTCCCCGTGTAGTGATGGGGACGATGAATGCGAAGGCAGGCTGCGCAGGCTCGGTGCTGAATTTACTTCAAATGAAGGAGTTCAATCACCGGGTGGACGTGACGCGAGGCGTTTTAGAGGACGAGTGCAAGGAACTGTTACAGACATTTTTTAAAGAACTACGAGACCGCAAGAAACTGGACAAAGAGGCGGGACAATTGACTTATGAAGAACACAACGAAGACTAATACC
>JAZUHV010000331.1:0-1912 GCA_045641925.1 Butyrivibrio sp. | reverse complement strand
CTACGATCCGACTTATCCGTACAGGCCATGGTTACCACCAAGCTGGAGCACTTTGAAGGCAGAAATGGTGTTCGTGGAGAAATCAGCGCAAGTCTTGTCATTGAGATTAGTCTAAATAAGACTGACAGCAGACAGAACAAGCTTGTGATTACCCTTTCCGTGGCATTGGAGCAGGAAGTGGTATTGGGAATGAGCATCAGCTCAGAAACTACCTGGGGCAAGAAATGGATCTTCCCATATATCAAAGAAATAGAAGTTACGGCAGCAATCAGCGCCGGAACCTTTACCGGATTTGGTATTTATGCGCAGGTGCAGACGCAGTCTGAAAGTCTGAATGAAAACACCCCTTGGAGCCAGTTGCTGGATGTTTCCAACAAAGGCCTTGACATGAAGGATGACAAGGTTAAGAAGGTCTCTACCACACTTACCACGTTGGGCGGTAAAATGGGTGACCTGCAGAAGAACCTGAAACTGATAGGTGGCTATGGTGTGAGCAAGGACAAGGGCGAGGCTTCAGAGACCGGAGGTACGGATAGCAATTCGCCGGGTGCCGGTGGCGGCTTGATGGAAAAGTATTCTGGAATGCTTTCCAACGATGCCGAATACATTAGACTGGTTGACAAGAATATAGTGAATCTGGAGGGCTCCCCAGACCCATTACACATTATTTGCTTCGGCCTTCGTGTAAATCTCGTTGTAAAGATGAAGGTGAATGCACTGGTTGGCTTTACCGTATCTTACGGCAATGCAAAGCAGTATGCTTATACCTTTAAGATATTTGAACAGGAAACCAATCGTGCGGAAGCGGATTTGGAAACACCAAACTTCCGAATGGACTTCTTCGCCTTTGGTATGATTGGCTTTAGAGCCGGCGTGGTATTGGATCTTAGAGTTGGTTTGATTAGCACTTCCATTGATTCCATTGGTGTGCAGATTGAAATCGGTGCTTACTTGGAGGTATATGGTTTCTTCTATGTGGCACTAGCGTGGGAGTCGGGAAAAGATTTTGAAACGGAGATGTTTGGTAGTTTATTACTGGATGTCGGGTTGTATCTGGATGTCAATTTCTATGCACAGCTTGGCAATGGCCGACTGGGAACGACCAAACCGCTTTATAACGTGAAGTGGTCCATCTTCTCCGTAGGAGCCAAGGTGTTCCCAATGGATTTTGAAATTGAAGAAGGGGACAGTAAGCTAACACTGACCGTTGGAAAAGATGGTACGGCAGTGATTCCAAAGGAACTTTTGAAGGTTAAGGGCATGCAGGTGGATACCGGAAAAGAAGCAATCGTGGACATTAAGGCATCCGACCTGATTGCGACCAGTGCTACAAACACTGTTTCAATTAATACAAAAACCGGAGCCATCGTATTTACGCCTAACAGAGAGGATAAGAACAAAGGTAGCTGTTCGGCGAAGGTAACCCTGACCTATGATAATAAAACCTTTGGTATTAATTCCAACACCATTTCCAGAGAGGTTACGCTAAACTGGCATTCTGCAGTTCATGAAATTAAACTGATAGAGGAAAACAGCGGAAAACTTTTATACACGTTTGAATGTGTAGATGACCAGATTCCAGGTAGTCATACGATTATTAATGATTTACTTCGCGCTACCAAAAAAGAATTCCCGGGCTATGAAGCGGATATGGTATATTTTGACCGCGACCATTTAGATAGAAGAACCGGAAAAGAACGATACGAATGGCGCTCGTTTTTTGCTCTGACTACAAATAAATACTACAAGGATGAAACCATTAAAGTTCGTTTAAAGGATCGTAACTATTATGTAAATTGCTTTATTGACGGAAGAATTGAATATAGAGTTTTACTTCCATACGGAGAAAAATTCCAGGGATTGCCACAGTTTGAAAAGGAAGGCTATTATCTTTCTGCATGGTGTGACAGCC
>JAZUHV010000330.1:0-7389 GCA_045641925.1 Butyrivibrio sp. | reverse complement strand
GACGGTGATTCATAAACGTAATGTTCAGTATCGAATAGATATGCATTTACGAAAAAATAAAGCCAAAGGAATTGCGATTAATGGTGTTCCAATTCAAAAATCATCGGATTTATTTGGTATTGTAAATTTAGTTTTCTTCTCGCCGGAGGATTTGAGTTTAATTAAAAGTGGGCCTGCCAATAGAAGAAAATTTATGGATATGGAACTTTGCCAGCTAAATGCGTTATATGTGAAGCAGTTAATTGCATATAACAAAATTTTGAATCAGAGAAATCAGCTTTTAAAGGATTTATATATCCAGCCATCGCTTCGCGATACATTGGATATTTGGGATTTGCAGTTGGTACAATATGGTTCGGAAATTATTAAGATTCGAAATGAATTTATCCACAAGCTGAATCAAATCATTGGAAATATCCACAATAAATTGTCTGGTGGGAGGGAAACTCTTCAGGTTATTTATGAACCTTGTGTAACAGCAGAACAATTTGAAGAGGAACTTCAAAAGAATAGAATTCGCGATGAAAAACTGAAGACAACGAATATAGGACCGCATCGGGATGATATTTTGTTTACGATTAAGGATGTGGATATTCGTAAATTTGGATCTCAGGGGCAGCAGCGTACAGCGGCATTATCCCTAAAGCTTGCAGAAATTGAATTGGTAAAAGAAATAACAGGAGATACACCGATTCTATTATTGGACGATGTTTTATCCGAATTGGATAGTAATCGACAAAATTATTTGCTCGAAAGCATCCATGATATTCAAACAATTATAACCTGCACGGGTTTAGATGAATTTGTGAAAAATCGATTCACCATCAACCGTGTTTACAAAGTTACAAATGGTCATGTCGTAAATGACCAAAATTAGGAGGAAATAATATGGGTGATACAGGTTATACAGCAGACCAAATCCAAATCTTAGAGGGTTTGGAAGCAGTTCGTAAAAGACCTGGTATGTACATCGGTAGCACTTCGGAAAGAGGTTTGCACCATCTTGTTTATGAGATTGTAGATAATTCCGTCGATGAAGCATTGGCTGGATATTGTACAGAAATCAATGTAACCATCAACGCAGACAACTCTATTACAGTTGTCGATGATGGTCGTGGTATTCCGGTTGGCATTAATGCGAAAACAGGTCTCCCAGGTGTAGAAGTTGTATTTACCATTCTTCATGCCGGTGGAAAGTTTGGCGGTGGAGGATATAAAGTATCCGGTGGACTTCATGGTGTAGGTGCGTCTGTAGTAAATGCACTTTCCGAATGGTTGGTTGTACATGTTTACCAGAATGGAAAAATTCATGAGCAGAGATACGAGCGAGGTAAAGTAATGTATCCAATGAAGGTTGTTGGAGAATGTGATCCAAACTATACCGGTACTCGTGTAGATTTCATGCCGGATAGTGAAATTTTTGAAACAACCGTTTTTGATTACAATACCTTAAAGCAGAGACTTCGTGAGATGGCCTTCTTAACAAAGGGCTTAAAGATTACCATTAAGGACGATCGCGAGGAAAAGCACAACCATACATTCTGCTATGAAGGAGGTATTAAGGAATATGTTACATACCTGAATCGTAGTAGCAAATCCCTTTATGAGCAGGTTATTTATTGTGAAGGTTCCAAGAATGATGTATATGTGGAGGTTGCTTTCCAGCATAACGATGGTTATTCGGACAATGTCTATGGATTTGTAAATAATATTACTACCCCAGAAGGTGGTACGCATGTTGAAGGTTTCCGTAAAGCAGTAACTAAAACCTTTAATGATTATGCACGTAATATGAAAATTTTAAAGGATAAGGATAACAATCTGAGTGGTGAGGATATCAGAGAAGGTCTGACAGCTATCATCAGTATAAAGATTGGTGATCCTCAGTTTGAAGGACAGACAAAGCAGAAGTTAGGTAACTCAGAGGCGGTTGGTGCGGTATCTGCCATTGTTTCTGAACAGCTGACAATTTTCTTGGAGCAGAACCCTGCTGTAGGAAAAGCAATTTGTGAAAAATCTATTTTAGCACAGCGAGCAAGAGAAGCTGCCCGACATGCAAGGGATTTGACCAGAAGAAAAACTGCAATGGATGGTTTTAACTTACCGGGAAAACTTGCAGATTGTTCTGACAAGGATCCAAGTCACTGTGAAATTTTTATTGTCGAGGGTGACTCCGCAGGTGGTTCTGCAAAGTCTGCACGTAAGAGAGAAACACAGGCAATTCTTCCACTCCGTGGAAAGATTTTAAATGTTGAAAAGGCAAGATTGGATCATATTTTGCAGAATGCCGAAATTCGTACCATGATTACTGCATTTGGTACTGGTATTCACGAAGATTTTGATATCAATAAGCTTCGTTATGATCGTATCATCATTATGACCGATGCCGACGTGGATGGTGCTCATATTGCCACATTGTTATTAACCTTCTTCTATCGTTTTATGCCGGAGTTAATAAAGCAGGGACATGTATATCTTGCTATGCCGCCTCTTTATAAGTTAGAGAGAAACAAGAAAACCTGGTATGCATATAGCGATGAACAATTAGCAAATATTCTTTCTGAAGTAGGCCGCGATCAGAATAATAAAATTCAGCGATACAAGGGTCTTGGCGAGATGGATGCAATTCAGCTTTGGGAAACTACCATGGATCCAGAGCATCGTGTATTAAAGAAGGTTGTTTATGATCCGGAAGAGGCATCTGAAATAGATGTAACCTTTTCAACCCTGATGGGTGATCAGGTAGAACCAAGAAGAGAATTTATTGAAGCCAATGCTAGATATGCGACACTTGATGTTTAAGTGTGATAAGGAGAATCAGATAATATGGATGAACATATTTTTGATAAACAGATACATGAAGTCGATCTGAAAAAAACAATGGAGGATTCCTACATTGATTACGCCATGAGCGTTATTGCACAGAGAGCTCTTCCAGATGTTCGCGATGGATTAAAGCCGGTTCAAAGACGAATCCTGTATTCAATGAAGGAATTGAATAATGGTCCGGACAAGCCACATCGTAAGTGTGCCCGTATTGTTGGTGATACCATGGGTAAATACCACCCACACGGTGACTCCTCTATTTACGATGCATTGGTTAAGCTTGCACAGGATTTTAATACCCGTTATCCACTGGTCGATGGACATGGAAACTTCGGTTCCATTGATGGTGATGGCGCGGCTGCGATGCGATACACCGAAGCACGTTATAGTAAGATTGCCCAGGAAATGTTAGCGGATATCGAAAAAGATACTGTTGACTTTGTACCGAACTTTGATGAAACAGAGAAGGAACCAACCGTCCTTCCTGCTAGATATCCAAACCTTTTGGTAAATGGTACTTCTGGTATTGCGGTAGGTATGGCAACCAATATTCCACCTCACAATTTGCGTGAGGTTATTGGTGCTGTCAATTTAATTATTGATAACCAGGTCAATGAGGGTCGCGAGACAGAAATTGAAGAGGTTATGGAAATTATTAAAGGACCCGATTTTCCTGGTGGAGCAGTAATACTTGGTAAGCGTGGAATTGAGGAAGCTTATCGTACTGGTCGTGGAAAGATTAAGGTTCGTGCAGTATCTGAAATCACTACTTTAGCCAATGGCAAGACGGAAATCATCGTTACCGAGCTTCCATATATGGTAAACAAGGCAATGCTGATTCAGAAAATTGCAGAACTGGTTCGTGATAAGAAGATTGATGGTATCACTGGAATTATGGATCAGTCCAATATGGATGGAATTCGTATTGTGATTGAATTGCGCCGCGATGCAAATGCGAATATTATTTTGAATCAGCTGTATAAACATACACAGTTGCAGGATACCTTCGGTGCGATTATGCTCGCACTGGTGGATAATCAGCCAAAGGTTATGAATCTTTTGGAAATGTTAACCTACTATTTAGGGCACCAGAAGGAAGTTGTAACCCGTAAGATTCGCTTTGAGTTAAATAAGGCAGAAGAAAGAGATCATCTCTTACAAGGATTTTTGATTGCATTAGATAACATTGATGAAGTGATTGCCATCATCAGAGGATCTGCAGATACCAATGCTGCAATTGCAGCATTGATTGAGCGTTTCGGCTTATCGGATGCGCAGGCAAGAGCTATCGTAGATATGCGTCTTCGTGCATTGACTGGTTTGGAAAGAACCAGAATTGAAGAAGAGCATGAGATGTTAATTGCCAAGATTAAAGAATACAAGGAAATCCTTGCCGATGAAAACAAGCTTCTTTTGGTTATTCGTGAGGATTTACAGAATATTTCTGACAAGTACGGTGATGATCGCCGAAGCTCCTTTGGTTATGATGATCAGGATATTACCATGGAAGATATGATTCCAGATGATCCAACCGTTATTGCAATGACCAACTTAGGTTATATTAAGCGAATGACTCCGGATAATTTCCGTAGTCAGAATCGTGGTGGAACCGGTATCAAGGCCGCAACAACGATTACGGATGATTACATGGAAGACCTGTTTATGACCACCAATAAGCATATGCTTTTGTTCCTCACAAATATGGGACGTATTTACAAGATGAAGGCATATGAAATTCCGGAATGCAGCCGCACCTCCAGAGGTACTGCTATTATCAATCTTTTGGAACTGATGCCGGGCGAAAAGATTTCCGCAATTGTTCCGGTAGAAGGTATTAAGGATAATGAGTTCTTAATGATGGTTACCAAGAAGGGCATCATTAAGAAGACTCCGGCAAAGGATTTTGCGAATATTCGCCGCTCTGGTATTCAGGCAATGACCTTACGTGAGGACGATGAGTTAATTGAAGCAAAGTCCACGGATGGAAGTAAGGATATCATTATGGTTACCAAGAAGGGTCATTGCATCCGCTTCAATGAAGCAGAAGTTCACCCAACAGGTCGTAGTGCGATGGGTGTTATCGGTATGGATGTTGCAGAAGGTGATGAAATCATTGGTATGCAGATGAACACGCAGGGCGATCAGCTTTTGATTGTTTCTGAACTTGGTCTCGGAAAGAGAACTTTGATGGATGATTTTGCAACCCAGCATCGTGGTGGTAAGGGTGTAAAATGTTATAAGATTACTGAAAAGACCGGAGATGTAATCGGTGTTAAGGCAGTAGATGATAGCCGTGAAATTATGTTGATTACAACGGAAGGTATTATCATTCGTATGAAAGTGGATGGAATTTCCATCCTGGGAAGAATCACTTCCGGTGTGAAGCTGATGAATCTGAAGAATGGCGTCAAGGTTGCAAAGCTTTCTAAGGTTAGAGCTGGATCAGAGGATAGCGGTGAAGAACTCGAAGGAAGCGCTGAACCTGTTGAGGAAACTGCAGAAGATACGAGCGAAGGCGAAGAATAAGGAAAACGTCAAAAATTTCGCGACTCCAGATGCTAACGCATCTGGAGTTTGCTTATATCCAACGGAAGAAATTACAAAGGAGAATCTGCCATGAGAGAAATCGATGTGAACATCATTATCGATGAATTAGAGAAAATGTGTTTAGAAGCGACACATTTTCTTTCAGATGATATGAAAAACGCTTTAAATAAATCCGTAGAAACAGAAGAGTCCCCTTTAGGAAAACAAATTTTGCAGCAGCTACAAGAAAACTTACAAATTGCAGGGGATGAAATGATTCCTATTTGCCAGGATACCGGAATGGCTGTTGTTTTTATAAAAATTGGCCAGGATGTCCATTTTGTCGGCGGTGATTTAGAAGAGGCGATTCATGAAGGTGTTCGTCGCGGATATGTGAATGGATTTCTAAGGAAATCCGTTGTTGGCGACCCGATTCTTCGCGAAAATACTAAGGATAATACGCCTGCAATTATTCATTACCAAATTGTTCCTGGAGATCAGGTGGAAATCACACTTGCACCAAAGGGATTTGGTAGCGAAAATATGAGTCGTGTTTTTATGCTAAAACCGGCCGATGGAATCGAAGGCGTTAAGAATGCAATCCTTACTGCTGTGAAGGATGCTGGACCAAATGCTTGTCCACCAATGGTAGTTGGTGTTGGCATTGGGGGAACCTTTGAAAAATGTGCATTAATGGCAAAGCATGCTTTGACCAGAAATATTTTTGAACATTCGGATGTGCCATATGTGAAGGAACTGGAGGAGGAAATGCTTCAAAAGATTAATGGTCTTGGTATTGGACCAGGCGGACTTGGTGGAAGAGTCACCGCGTTTGCTGTGAATATTGAAACATACCCTACGCATATTGCCGGGCTTCCGGTTGCCGTAAACATCTGCTGTCATGTAAATCGTCATGCACGCAGAGTTCTTTAGGAGGAAATAACATGGATCGACATATTACTGCACCATTAACGGAAGAGGTAATCCAAACCTTAAAGGCTGGAGATTATGTATATATTACCGGAACCATTTATACTGCCAGAGATGCGGCACATAAAAGAATGGACGAAGCTTTATCTCGTGGTGAGGAACTTCCATTAGATTTGAAGCATAATGTGATTTATTATATGGGACCTTCCCCTGCCAGGGAGGGAAGACCGATTGGATCTGCCGGACCAACCACTGCAACACGTATGGATCGTTATGCTCCGCGACTTTTGGATCTAGGGCTTGCAGGAATGATTGGTAAAGGAAAGCGTCAGCAGCCTGTTTTGGATGCGATTGTTCGTAATAAGGCAGTTTACTTTGCGGCAGTAGGTGGAGCAGGTGCATTGCTCGCACAAAGAATCGTAGCTTCGGAAGTGATTGCATATGATGATTTAGGAACGGAAGCAATCAGAAAACTGGAAGTTGTAGACTTTCCTGTAATTGTTGTTGTTGATTGTGAAGGCAATAATTTGTATGAAACTGCAATTGGAAAATATTCTCAAGAATAAATAAAAAAAGTGGAAAACTTTCCAAATTCAAGATATTGTGGTGGAAAAATATTGTTTCTACATATATGTTGTATCACGTAAGGCGCATGGGAAAAAATGCGCCTTTTTTATGCGAAAAAAGCCCATTTTATAGGCAAAAAAGTGTTTGACAAGGGCATATCGATTTAGTATACTTATTTTTGCGTCACGGTTAGAAGTGATGAAAATTCAATATCGGTTATCTATTGGTAGATAGCGCTTTGAATTCGGAGAAATACTCAAGAGGCCGAAGAGGCGCCCCTGCTAAGGGTGTAGGTCGGGAAACTGGCGCGAGGGTTCGAATCCCTCTTTCTCCGCTCAGCAAGATCGTTAAACTTTTTTCAAAAACTTTTAAAAAGGTTGTTGACAAGGTGATAGTGCTGTGATATATTGAATAAGCTGTCGCGTGAGCGAGAGCAGAGAACATTGATAATTGAACAGTGAAACAACCCTGAAAATTTCTTAAAAATTTTCAGTAAATTTTTGAAGACAGGCTCCAAGTCCTAAAAGACTTGTCGCTGTG
>JAZUHV010000329.1:0-3372 GCA_045641925.1 Butyrivibrio sp. | reverse complement strand
CATGGCGATGGGTTAGGAGATGACCGCACTTCGCTGAAGTTGATGACCGGATTCTTTCATAGCCGCGTATGTCAGCGTTTGTTTAGCTGGATACATCCTGACCTGAGCACCGGCTTTGCACACTGGTGGAGTAAGAAGAGCCGCCTCTCGGGCGATGATTTCCCAGAGTACATGGGTGAGGATAAGGAACATGTGGTGATTTTCGCTAAGAACTATCTGGCACAGGCCAAGGAGCAGATAGATTACTTTATCTTCGGACATCGACATATTGAACTTGATTTGATGCTTTCGCGCCAGACACGATTGTTTATTCTAGGTGACTGGATCAAACACTTCTCTTATGCAGTGATGGATGAACAGGGTCGCATGTGGATGGAAAACTTTGAGACACCCCTCGATGTGGAGGACGGAGAGTCGCGTGAAGGAGTAAGTATAGCGTTTTAATTCTCTATTATTTGTAAACCCATAACTGAAATTTCTAAAACTCTAATAGATAATCTCCAAAATCCCTGAACAGAATATGAACGCAATGATTTTTGCAGCCGGCTTAGGAACCCGTCTGCGTCCGTTGACCAACGATAGGCCTAAAGCGCTGGTAGAAGTTGCAGGGAAGCCTTTGCTGCAACATCAGATAGAGAAGCTCAAGGCTGCAGGCTTTGAACATATTGTGGTAAATATACATCATTTCGGACAACAAATCATTGATTTCCTTGCTACTAATAAGAATTTCGGCTTAGATATACGTATCAGTGACGAACGGGAGCTCCTTTTAGACACAGGTGGCGGTATCAAGGCCGCTATGCACTTGTTTGACAATGATAACCCGGTGCTGATCCATAATGTAGATATTATTTCAGATATTGATCTGAAAACTCTTTATCAACATCATCATGGTGTGGCTACCTTAGCTATCAACCAGCGAGAGACATCGCGCTATCTGTTATTCGATGAAGATTTGCAGATGAAAGGATGGACCAATATCAAGACTCAGGAGGTGAAACCAACTGGATTGCATACCGAAACCCTTCAACGCTATGCATTCAGTGGTATTCATGTGGTAGATAAAAGCATCCTTCCTTATTTGGAAACGGTAAAGCAGGAAGTCTTTCCTATTATGGACTTTTATATCTCTCTTTGCCAGCAAACCGCAGTCAAAGGAGTGGATGTGACTGGTAAAAAATGGGTAGATTGTGGTAAACCGGAACATCTGGATACTGCAAAAGCAATTATTTGTTCACTCTAATAAGCAAAATTAATTGTTTATGCCTACTAAAATTGTCATTTATTGATGATTTTTAAGCCTTAGAGTGTAAATGAATGTTAAAAAATGGGTGTTGCAATAGATTGCGCAAGATTTTTTATTTAAAAATATTTGGTGAGACCGAAAAAAGGGTCTATCTTTGCATCACCTTAAATAACATAACCATAACACGATACCTTAAAATAAACACTATTTTTATTGGCCTTAAAATCTAATACCGGAAAAACTGGATTTTTGATCTGGTTTCTCCGGTATTAAACACAAATTAGTAGAAATCTTGAAGGGTACAGTCTCGGAGACTCTGCCCTTTTATTTTATCTAAAGGTCAATTATTTAAAAGGTATTTTATGTTAAAAAATAAACTATTATATATTTATATAATCTTTTGTCTGTCATTGATACAATTGATGGTATCTCCAGCCATCGCTCAGAACAATGCACAGAACAAAAGAGCTGCAAATAGCAAGACGGTTACGCGCGTTACCGTTCAGGGTCAGATTGTGGATAGCCTTACCAATCTGCCCCTTGACTTCGTGAATATATCTGAGAAAGGAACTACCAATGGTACGATTACGGATACCGAAGGTAGATTTTCCATGATTGCACGTCCGGGAAGCACCATTGCTATCAGTAGCCTGGGATATCTTCCTGCTACTATCATTGTAGGTAATCGTAAACAAAATGTAACCATCAAACTGAAACCGAGCGATATACAACTTTCAGAAGTCGTTGTAAAACCTAAGAAGGAGCGCTATCGTCGAAAAGATAATCCAGCGGTTGCTTTGATACGAAATGTCATTGCACATAAAGACGATCATTCGCCTAAAAAGAATGACTTCTTCACACAGAAGCGTTATGACAACATGGCGTATTCGTTTAATAACTTCAATGACTTCTACGTACGTCAGTGGAAGAAGAAATTCAAGTTCATTGAGGAATATGTAGATACTGCATTAATTTCTGGTGTGCCAATCTTGCCAATTACGAGCGATGAGAAGGTTGAAACACACTATTTTAATAAGGACAAGAATCTGACACGAGTTGTCACAGAGGCCGAGAAACATGCTGGTTTGGACGATATGATGCCAGATGCTATTGTGGCTACCCTGAAGAAAGAAGTCTTCCCAGAGATGGATTTAGGCGATGATAATATATATTTGTATCGTAAAAAATTTGTCTCGCCTACTTCCTCATTCGGTCCGACATTCTATAAATATTATATCCTCGATACGCTGAAGCTCGATGATGGCAACAAATATGTAGATCTTGGATTTGCACCTGCTATGCCACAGTCTTTTGGCTTTGTTGGACATCTTTATGTAAGCCTAGACAGCACCTATTGGGTGAAGCGTGCAGAGCTTAACATACCACCGGATATCAATCTCAACTTTGTTAGAAATCTGCACGTAGAGATTGATAATGCGAGACTTGCAGATAGTACGCGTGTAGTGGCTCGTAAGAGCTTTGACTCTGAATTGAATATTACTTCAGGTTCACTAGGTTTCTACGCTCATCGTGTGGTACGTTATTCTGATTTCGATAATCAGCGACCAGCTGATTCGGAGAATATCTTCAGTCAGGCACCTGTAGTGGAGAGTTTGCAATTTGCACAGAACTCTAAAAATCTGGATTTCTGGAAGTATTACAGAAAATCTGATGACTATGACGAAGAGAAATCGGTAGAATCAATGATGGCACGTATGCGTAAAGTGCCATTCTATCGTGTGACAGAGATGATTCTGAGCTGGTTGTTTAAGGGCTTCGTACCGATGGACGGCAAACCGGATGAACAGTCGAAGTGGATGATAGGTCCTATTAACGCGTTAGCTTCGTGGAATGCACTCGAACATATGCGCTTCCGTGTAGGTGCCATCTCTACTACCAATGTGCATCCACGGCTCTTTTTAGGCGGTTATGTAGCCTATGGTATCGAAGATCATAAGTGGAAATATGATGCATCGGTGGAGTATTCTTTCCGCAAAAGAAAACTCTTTGCCAATGAGTTCCCGATGCATTCCCTCAAGTTCGAATCGACCTTTGACAGCCGAGAATTAGGTCTGCAGCTTTCTACCAACCGCGATAACTTTGTTACCTCATTCCGTCGTACGGCT
>JAZUHV010000328.1:0-3913 GCA_045641925.1 Butyrivibrio sp. | reverse complement strand
ACATCATCCAGAGTAGGAGCTGGAGAGGATGGTCTGGTACCTGCCTTCGCGGAACTTGCCGTTGCGGCATCCGATTTGTGCTCAGCAAATTTTTCCAGGTAATAATCATAATTACCAATATAATTGGTGATGGTATTATTTCTTAAATCCAGGATGCGCGTTGCTACCGAATTGATGAAATATCGATCGTGTGATACGAAGAACACCGTTCCGGTATAACGATTCAGGGCATCCTCTAAGATTTCCTTACTGGTCATATCCAAATGGTTGGTTGGCTCATCTAAAAGCAGAAAGTTTGCATTGGAGAGCATGAGCTTTGCCAAAAGCACACGTCCGCGTTCTCCACCGGAAAGCTCGCTGATACGCTTGAATACATCATCGCCCATAAAAAGGAAGGAAGCGAGAGTGGTGCGTACCTTGGTATTATTCATATCCGGGTAGGTGTCCTGAATTTCTTCAAATAAGGTCTTGGTACTATTTAAAACGTGATGCTCCTGATCATAATAACCGCAGGTAACATTGGTACCGAGGCGGAGCTCACCGGAATCTGCCGGCAGAAGATCATTAATGATTTTTAATATGGTGGTTTTGCCGGTTCCGTTTGCACCAATCAGCGCGACGCGTTCGCCACGTTTGATTTCAAAATTGATATCTGAGAACAGGTGGTTCGTACCAAAACTCTTCGACAGACGGGATACGGTTAAAACATCATTGCCGCTGATGACGGCTGGTTCGAGGGCAATACGCATGCCTTCGGCCTCACCAATCGGTTTATCCACAACCTCCATTTTGGCTAACAGTTTTTCACGACTTTCTGCACGTTTGATGGATTTTTCTCGGTTAAAGGACTTTAACTTATCGATAACTTCCTGTTGGTGTTTGATTTCACGCTGGTTATTTACATAGGCCTTGATAGCGGCTTCGCGCAGCTGCGCTTTCTTTTCTGCATAGGCACTGTAATTGCCGGAATATACGCGGCTGGAGCCGTTTTCGATTTCCACAATCTTTGTAACCACTTTATCGAGAAAATAGCGGTCATGTGCCACGATGATGACAGAACCAGGATAGGCCTTTAAGTATCCTTCTAACCAGGCGATGGATGGTAAGTCCAGGTGGTTGGTTGGCTCATCCAGTAAAAGAAGGTCTGGCTGCTGTAACAAAAGCTTGGCCAGAAATACACGGGTCTTCTGGCCGCCGGAGAGCGTGGAAATCTGCTTTCCAAACTCATCGTCTGTAAAGCCAAGACCCTTGATGACACCGGTAACCTCACTTTTGACGGCATAACCATTTTGACGCTCAAATTCCTCATTGATTTTTGCATAACGCTCCATCAAATCCTCGAGGGTTTCCCCTGTGGCATCCTTCATTTGATGTTCGAGGGTGCGTAGCTGAACCTCTAATTCCAAAACATCCTGTTTGACGGTCAGTACCTCGTCAAAAATGGTACGCTCGGAATGAATTTCCATATGCTGTGCCAGATATCCTACGCGGGTATCCTTAGCGATGGTAACAGATCCTTCATCGATGCTTAGCTCGCCCATAATCATCTTTAATATGGTGGATTTACCCGCTCCATTCGGGCCGACAATGGCAGCTTTTTCGCCTTCTTCCACATGGAAGGAAACGCCGCTGATGATTGGATCTGCAACAAATGTTTTTCCTAAATTTACACAATTAATAATCATGGCTCACATTATAGCAAAGCGTAAAAATGAATGCAATCGAGAAACTTGCGTACACACCTAGAAAGTGTTATACTTTTAACGAACTTTTATTGACGCGTAAGCGAACAGAAAAAAAGGGAGATTTGGGTATGCTGTATTGTAATGATTTGGTGAAAAGCTATCGTTCCCTGAACGCAGTGGATCACGTGAACTGTTGCCTGGAGCCGGGCAATATTTATGCACTTCTTGGTCCGAATGGTAGCGGAAAAACCACACTGATGAAAATGATTGCGGGACTGATTAAGCCAACCAGTGGAGAGATTATCATCAATGGCGAGCTTTTAAATCACAGGTCCAAAGCACATATCACGTATATGCCAACGGAAAGTTACTTTTACGGATATATGAAGATCAAGGATGTTGAGACATATTATAAGGATTTCTTCGAGGATTTTAACGCGGATGTTTTCCATGAATTGTTATACAAGATGGAATTGAATTTCCCGGATAAGGTTTCCCGTATGTCTACAGGTATGCTGGCCAAGTTAAAGGTTGCTTTGGCAATGTCCCGTGACTCGGATATCATTATGATGGACGAACCCTTAAATGGTATTGACATGATTGCCCGCGAATATGTTGCCCGCGCAATTTTTGAATATACCCGCGGAAACAAGACAGTTGTGGTATCCAGCCATCTGGTAGATGATTTGGAGCCGCTTGTTACCGGTGCGCTGTTTATGAAGCAGGGTAAGATGATTCTTGCCGGAGACGCAAACAAGATGCGTCAGGCAAATCAGAAGTCCTTAGTACAGTTGTACAAGGAAGTTTATGGATTTGGAGGTGTTCCTTATGCTACGCCTTATTAAGTATGAATATCGTAAGAATATGGTTCTTTACATCATTCTCTTTGCTTTGATTTTTGCCATCGAGGCGCTCTGCGGATTGGCAATTGCAGCAGAAGAGGAGGCCATCTCCATCATTGCATTGTATCTTGCACTATTAGAGGGCGTTCCTATCGTGATGCTGTTCTTTTTTGTTACGAACATCATTACTTACTCCCGGGAATTAAATTCGCGCGCGGGTTATCTGGCATTTATGACGCCTTGCTCTGCCTTTGAAATTGCGGGTTCCAAGTTTCTGACAATGATTATCAATGCAACCCTTGCAATTGGATTGTTTGTCGGCTTTGCAGCGATTGACATTGCAGCACTTGCAGCCAAATTTGGTGCGGATTTTGATATCCGCGAAATTATTCGTGAAGTGCTTATGGTGCTCTCATTATTTGGTATTAATATCGACCTGACATCTGTTATTGTGGCGATTATTGTTGCGGCATTTGTTGTATTTACATTTATGAGCTTACTGTTCTTTGCCATTACGCTCAGTCGTACCCTGCTGGAGAGCAAGGGCGGCCGTGTGCCACTCTCAATTGCTTTTTTCGTTGCAATCATTGTGGCGAACGGTTTTGCGATTCGTTATATGCCGTCTTTTTCGTTTGGAAGCACGACGATGTTAAGCTTTTTAGGTAATTGGCCTTTGATTTTCTTAATGTTACTGGAATTTGTTGGCTCGTATATTGGCTCTTCTTTCCTTTTGGAGAAAAAGTTGAGCGTATAAAAGATTGAGAAATGATTTAGACAGGAGACCCAAAATGGACAGAGGGGACATTTCGATGGCAGTTATTAAAAGACTGCCAAGATATTATCGTTATTTGGAAGAGCTGCTTGATAATGGTGTGGAGAGAATATCCTCCAACGAATTGAGTGTGCGTATGAATGTAACCGCTTCGCAGATTCGACAGGATCTGAACAATTTCGGCGGATTCGGGCAGCAGGGTTATGGATATAATGTTGCTTATTTGCACGGAGAGATTGCCAAAATCCTTGGCATTGATCAGGTGCATTCTATTGTCATTGTTGGTGCCGGAAATTTGGGCCGTGCGCTCGCAAATTATGCGAACTTTGAAAAAAGAGGATTTGTGGTCAAAGGAATGTTTGATTCCAATCCGGATTTGATTGGTACAGAGTGCCGTGGTGCAAAGGTTATGGGTATGAACGAACTGGCGGATTTCATTCGTGATAATCATATCGAAATTCTGGCGATTACCATTCCGAAGACCTCTGCCACAGAGGTGGTTCAAACCGCTGTGGATGCAGGAATTAAGGGTATTTGGAACTTTGCACATTTGGATTTGGATGTGCCAAAGGATGTTGTGGTGGAAAACGTTCACTTGTCTGAAAGTTTGATGA
>JAZUHV010000327.1:0-5615 GCA_045641925.1 Butyrivibrio sp. | reverse complement strand
GGTGCACGCCCATCATGTGGCTCGCCATTGGAAAGCTTACCGCCAATCTTCATTAAGAAGGTGGTTCCGTGTTCTTTAACGAACGCATTCTCTCTTTCCTTTGCAGTCAAATCAGGATACAGCTGAAGCAATTCTTCCGTGGTAATGAAGGTTACTTCATGACTATGCATTGGAAGGCTTCCAAGCTTAGGGAACATAGCATGTACGGACAATTCGGTTGCACATACTGCATCTACGATGCCCCTTACCACGCTCTTTAAATATTCAACATTACGATCTTCCAGGGTAATTACCTTTTCCCAATCCCACTGGTCTACATAAATAGAATGGAGATTATCCAGGGACTCATCGCGACGAATCGCGTTCATATCTGTATATAAGCCCTTACCAGGCATAAATCCATACTTATGAAGTGCCTGTCTCTTCCATTTAGCAAGGGACTGCACAACCTGAATTTCATTGCTGATTTCAGGGGTGTCAAATGCAACCTTTCTCTCCACACCATTCAAGTCATCATTAAGACCAGTGCGCGCTTCTACGAACAACGGTGCCGTTACGCGGTGAAGATTTAAAGTTGCAGATAAGGTATCTGCAAAAACACGCTTGATGGTACCGATTGCTCTCTGGGTATCATACAAGTCCAATGCCGGGGTATATCCCTGTGGAATAAATGTCTTACTCATCGTGGAAAAATCCTCCAAATCATATTTCTAGGCTCACAACCTCACAAAATAATATTATAACGATTCTTCTATCAAATCAAAACTGTTTTTTGCGAAATTATTACCGATTTTTTCAAAAAATATCCTGTGACGACGCAATCCCTGCATATTGACTAATCAGGGCAATCATCCCATAATAGAGAAAGATTTGTGCACTTGTCGTTCATCGGTAGGACGGCTGCTTCCCAAGCAGCAGAGGCGGGTTCGACTCCCGTCAGGTGCTTTCCAAAAGGAAAGTCTGGTAATAAATTCCGGATGTGTTTAGTATCATCGGTGTGGCAATATTTAAATGGATGTATAACATGAAAATAGATAAACGGGTAAGCTCATAAGGGCTTACCCGTTTTCATTTCTATACCCATACAGTCATTTCACCTTCACCACGATTGTTCCATGCATAATATGGCACAAAAGTTAGTTCTACAGGCGTTGTCTCCACAGGCTTATATTCCATATACAATTCATCAGATTCCGTGTCATTTACGCGAAGGCCCGCGGCTTTGACGCAGTTCATCAAAACACCGCCAATTGTCAGGTCTTCTACGCGAAGCGGCTTGTCTGCTTCCAAAAGCAGATTCTGCAAATTCTTCCCATTATCCACTTCCTCCAAACAATATACAATTGGGCCGCGCATCACACATAGCTTGCCAGAATCCTCTCGAACGTTTGTATTTGCCATCATCACCCGAATATCCATTGGGAAATTAAGGCAAATTTCATCCGAATTCTTCCACTTCTTTGTGATATAAAGGTATCCATCCTTATATTCTGCCCCGGAAAGCTTTGGCGCATCCTTGACCCATCCTGGGATGCGAAGCGCTAACGTGCCACGTACCGGAGTATCTGCCTGTGCATGAATCTTTACCTCTCCGTTCCACGGAAAACCACTCTCTATGGTGAATGTAACCTCACCCTCTGTAAATTTTTTATGGAGGGTTCCTCCAATGTATAGATGTGTAAATACGGTATCTTCGTTTTCACTGTAAGCGTAAGAAACGATGGAGCTTAACAGACGGGCAATATTCGGTGGGCAGCAAGCACATCCAAACCACTTCTGACGCATATGCTTCACATGATTTTTACGCTCATCCTTTTTACAACTCTCTGGGTTTACTTCCAACGGATTAACATAGAAAAAGCTCTTTCCGTCTAGCGCCATACCGGACAATACCGCATTGTACAATGCACGCTCCATCACATCCGCATACTTTCTGTTCGGGCAGATTTGCAGCATTCTGCGGGCAAAAAATACCAGCCCGATAGCAGCACAGGTTTCTGCATAAGCAGTATCATTTGGAAGATCGTAATCGAAAGAAAATGCCTCGCCCATATGGGTCGCACCGATTCCTCCGGTCACATACATACGCTTCTTTGTAATGCTGTCAAATAGTCTGTCACATGCCGCAAACAGCTCCTTGTCCCCTGTAAGACGGGCCACGTCAGCCATCCCGGAATATAAATAAACAGCTCTTACCGCATGCCCCACAGCCTCGGTCTGTTCTCGAACCGGCTTATGCGCCTGGTTGTAAACATATTCGCTGCGCTCAGCGCCATTGATTTCTGTAGAAATTCCCTGCTCCTTGTCGAAATAATTTGGTGCCTTTCCACGCTCATCAATAAAATATTTGGACAGTTTCAGGTACTTAACCTCACCAGTCACCTCATATAATCGAACCAGTGCCATCTCCGCGATTTCATGGCCCGGATAGCCGTGCAGTTTACCTTCTTCGGCACCAAACTTGGAATCGATATAATCCGCAAACCGACGCGCCGCATTCAAAAGCTTATCTTTACCTGTCGCCTGATAGTATGCCACAGCGCCCTCTGTAAGATGTCCAAAGCAATACAATTCATGCGCATCTCGAAGGTTGGTAAATGCTTGATTTACGTCACTAATGATGTAATAAGTATCCAAATATCCATTGTCCAGCTGCGCCTTGCAGACAATGTCAATTGCCTCGTCCGCAGTCGTCTCAAGCTCCGGATCTGGGTGCTGGGTCAGGGAATACGCAACTGCCTCAATCCATTTGGAAAAATCAGAGTCCTGAAAAACAAATCCATAAAAATGGTCGCCCGGATTCTGTAAATCGGATGGGCTTTCACCCCAGATAAACGGCAATTTTTCACTTTTTCCATATTCTTCACCAAACTGGTGGCGAAGCTCCTTTAATTTCCCTGCGACCTTATAATTACGCATACAGTAGCTCGGCGCCGCGCCTGGAACATTGTCATTTAACGCATTCCATTCGTATGGCAGCACTTCGTTTCTCACTGTCTCCATCTCCTGCGTCCAGAATGGGTCATTCACCCGAAAAGCAGTCAGATCAATAGGGGTACTGATATATTTTGGCTCATTTAACATTTTTATCCTCTTTTTCGACTTTCCAGATATCCCATCACAACAATCCAGACGTACATACAGGTCTTTGGCATCATAAACATACCAACCATCGGATAGGCATCCGCCCACAAAACAACCGGTATGTAAAATAAGAAGCTCAAGGTAATGGCTAAAAACATCAGTGCATACGGTTTATCCTTTCTCTTTAAGAAGAATAAAACAACCATAATAATACCCATGATTAAGAAAGGAATATTACGATAAATGCCCCAAATTACAGGGGATTCGCCCGTCCAATCGTTCTGTGGAAGCAGACACAGTGCAATTCGCACTACCGTAAGTCCAATCATGACGCCCATAAGCCCTTTGTTACGGAAATCATATCTCATGGAGTACACAAAATACATAATCAGGTAAAAAAGCGTCATGGTAATGGAGGTAATCATCGTTCCAATGCCCTTTGCAGCGTGGTAATCTCTGGCCTTATTAATGGCCTCCATCACACGTGGAACCAGGTGGAACGCGTCACCAAATACCAGGACGAGCGACATAATTCCAAACCAAAGAATTTCCTTTTTGCCTTTACTGTTTTTAACAATCATTGTGCCTAAAATGACTACAGAAATCATATATAGGACACAAAAAACTGCTTCCATTATTTTACCCACGGTAAATCCTCCTAAAGTTTAATGTCTTAGCAACATAAATAATCAAGTACGGCTTTTTAGCATTCACCAGGGTCACGCCCTAATAAAATCGGCCTCACATCATTTCCTGATGAACCTCTGATCTTTTTCAGGGATTTCATCATTCGATATATACCTTTCAACCTTCATATGAAGATTATATTTTTCTCTCAGCTTAAGAATGGTATCCATCATAGGAGTTCCATGATGAATATCGATTGCTTCTACAGTTCCACTAGAAATCATTTCTTCAGCAAACTAACGTGACGAACCATTTTCACCTTTATAATATATATTTACTGTTATACTCATAATATTCTCTTTTTTATCTCGATAATGGCAATATCGCAGGACATTTTTCCGCGAACAATTTTATATGTTACGTCTTCGTAGCCCATATCTGCAAAAAATTTTTCATATGATCTTGCATCAAACTGACGCTTGAAACTGGCACCAAGCTTTTCTAAAAACTTTACGGCCAATTTGTTTGTTCCTTCATCGCCATTGATATATGTCGGAATGATTAATCTTCCACCATCTTTGCAGACACGCGTAAGTTCCTTCATCGCACTCTGTGGGTCTGGTAACAAGTGAATTACATTTCCTGCAACAACCACATCAAATGAATTATCTTTTGCCTTAATACTTGTAATATCAACCTTTTTAAACTCGACATTATCAAAAGCCTTCAGTTTCTTTTGGGTCTGCTTTAACATTCCAACAGAATAATCGGACGCAAATAGTTTCTTACATTTAGGTGCAATATAAATACTGATCGCTCCTGTTCCGCATGCGCACTCAAGCACTTTATCCGTTTTTTTTATGTATTTTGCAACGGTCTCTCCCGTAGCCTGGTATACACTTTTATTATAAATATTTTCAAACAAATCATATACGCCTGATACGTTATCCCAAAACATATGCCTTCCCCTTTATAACCATGAATTCTTCACTTATTTTTGATTAATTCTATTTTACCAGCCTCTCTTACACAGTCCATAACATGTAAAGCCGTCTGGGCATTCTCAGGGTATGGAATCCCTTCAAAGGTTCCACCTGTTTCAATTGCAACTATAGGCTTGTTCTCTTCTAGTGCTTTTTTAACTTCATCCGAGAAGTTAATATACATATTTAACATAATTACAGCCCTTCGCAAAAAGACTCAAAACGAAGTCTCTTATCGTATGATTCAAAGCAAAATACCTGAAGCTTTCCATGGTCTTTTTTCCAGTAAAGAAATGTATGAATGCTTCCACTTCCACTACTCGGATCCTCTACGCGTTTCTTAACTGTGCCGCCGGCTAGGAGTTCAAAGAACTGTTCCATTTGTTCCTCTGAGAGTGTGCAATCCTTGCTTTCTGAAACATGTTCTTCTGTCAAAGGCCACACATCGCCCTCTCTTTTTTCGTAATGAAACACAACTTGATTCTCCACAAGACGAAACTGATATCTTAAAAACCTCGGTGGATTGGTGGATGCACTATCCGTGTAATAGAACTCGGTAATGTCCTTTGGTAAAATGTCTTTTCCAACTAAATATTCTTTTTTCCCCAGTCCAAAAATTCCCATAAAGTATCCTCATTCCTTGAATTTTTAGAAAGAACCCAGTTTCATACTGCGCATCTTATCAATCATACTCTTCTCATTTGCGCCAAGCGTAATGTCGTCGATACGAATTTCTTCTACTGCAAGGCCGCAGCTTTCCAAAATACCGGCAGTCTGCTCCTTGATCACATCATTTGCAGTCTGTGCATTTTCAAGAAGATTCTCATATTCTATGCCACTTGGAAATGCCTGTCTCATGCACATTCCAAAACATGCTCCAATATATCTGCTAAGAATTCCCTTTAATGAATCTGTAGTAGT
>JAZUHV010000326.1:0-3266 GCA_045641925.1 Butyrivibrio sp. | reverse complement strand
CGACCCGACTTCATTTTTTAAAGCCTCGCACTCCTTAGGCTGTTTTTCGAGCAGGGCAATTATCGCACCAAGCTTCAAATCCTCCGGCTTCCTGCCAAGGACAATCCCGATGTCTCTTGTTGCATCAATGCGCTTCTTTTCCAACGCATTGATTCTTTCAACAATAATTTGTTCCCGCTCAACAATCCGGGTCAGCTCGTCTGGATCCCCTTTAACGATGACCCCCGTTTTCTCCATGGAGAGCTGTAACAAGGTCTGGTATTCTTCATTTTCCTTCTGAAGTGCTGATATCAGATTTTCAATAATACTAGCCACGTTTTATGCTCTCCTAGAAAACGGTCGTTCCGTACTTTTCAGCAAGCTTTGCTGCCAAGTCCTCAGCGCTGACTTCATAGTTTCCGCCGGCAATCCTTGCCTTCATTTCAGCCACCTTGTCCTCGCGAACATCCGGTGCGGAAGCTACTGCCTGTTTCGCAATTTGGAAATCCTTACCAAACTGTGAAATTTCCACCTTATCACTGCCGTAGGTTGCATTTGCCTTGCTGGTAGCTGGCTTCTTGCTTGCCTGATACAACTGAGTGATTTGTGAATACGCATCAATTCTCATACTAATCTCTCCTTCCGTGAACAGATTATAGTTACAATTTGAGCCTGGTTTTTGCAGGTTCTATTGTATTTATCGGAGCTTTTTCGTAAAAACTAACCCCTTTTTCCTTATTTTTTTAAAAACATGAAAGACGCAGAAAGCTCCTGGGCGGTTTTCCCGTCAGGAGCTTCATTTTTCATCTTATTCGTTTACAAATTAGCCAAGGAAACGCATCTTGCTTCCTTCAGACTCGTAAGCTCTTCTTCTTTCAACCTTTGGAGCTTCCGTCTGATAAAGACTACCAAGTCCCTTAGCAGTAGCTTCCTTACACTTAGGGCAATAGCGACCTGACTTAATGGTAGCGCCACAGTTTTCGCATTCGATGCCCACTGGTGAATCATCGCCAAAGATCAATCTTTCTTCGCGAACCCAACGCTCAATCTGACGGGTTTCAACTTCATTTGCTTCTGCAATCTCTGGCATAGTCGCTCTTGGGTTATCATAAATGTACTGCTTAACCTTAGCGAACTTTGCTTCTAATTCTTCCATACAGGCAGGGCAAAGCAGATAGCCACCTCCGATATAATTAAAGAGTCTCTTGCAGTTTCTACAATTCTTAACTTCCACGATGTAATATCCTCCTAATTTCCACGCCCAACGCATACGGTCAAATAATATATTTCCGTATCCTCGGTTGCCTTTAAGGCTTTGGCGCATGCATTCATCGTCATCCCTGTCGTAAATATGTCATCGACTAGGATGATTTTCCTATATTCTAATATACTTTGACCCAATTGAAAAGCATTTTTTGCATTATTTTTTCGTTCTTCATCGCTTAATGTTTTTTGGTCCTTTGTTTTGCGAACCCGTCGCAGAATTTTTTCATCCACCAGAATACCCAGCTCCTGGCTCAATGCATAGGCCAAATCCGCCGACTGATTGTATCCGCGTTTTCGTTCTTTAGAAGGGTGCAATGGCACAGGCACCAGCACCTGAGCCTTCCAGGCCCGTATGGTCGGTCCATAAAGCCGCACCAGTTCTTTGGCATAGAAGCTTGCATATTCCTCTCTTCCACTTTTAAAAGCGTACATAGATGTTTTAATGGCGCCTTCATATCGGAATGCTGCGAGCCCGCGTTTATAGGCTGCATGTGCACGTTTGGTACGACAATCCTTGCAAAGCTCCCGTTCAGAATCCTCTAATGCCCCACCACATTTCATGCAAAAAGCATCTCCAACGTATGGTAATTTCCCGCTGCACTCTTTACAGATTTGATTCCCGTCAGGCTGCACTTCATCACACAGGACACATCGACTGGGATACAAAAGATTTGTACCGATTTTGTGAAGCCCCTGAAGGCTCTGAATCAATCTTATCGTTCTATACTCCTCCTATTTCATCAATGCGTTGCCGAAGAGACGTATAGCGGCGCTGCTCATTAACATTCGAAATCATATGATAGAACACGTTCTCATCCCCTACAACGCAGATGCACTGACGTGCTCGGGTAACTGCGGTATAAAGAATATTTCGATTCATCAGCTGGCGCGGGCCGTCCAACAGCGGAAGAACCACGGCAGGATATTCACTTCCCTGCGATTTATGCACCGTTACAGCATAAGCATGCTCCAGCTCCTCTGCATCCGCGAAGGTATAAACCACCAGCTTGTTATCCTCAAAGCGTACCGTCAGTTCGCTCGTTGCAACGTCAATTTTTTCGATTATACCGGTATCTCCGTTAAACACTCCGGTTCCGCTATCAATTGGAATGTTATATAAACCACGAATTTCCCAGGTCAGATTATAATTATTCTTAATCTGCATCACCTTGTCTCCCTCGCGGAAGGTCACAGACCCAATCTGACGTTCCACCTTATATAAGTCTGGCGGATTCAGGGCACGCTGCAGCATCATATTCAAATGCTCCACGCCGAGATTTCCCTTTCTGGTCGGTGTCAGCACCTGCACCTCATTCGGTGAACAGTTTACATAATTTGGTAATTTTTCGCGTATCAAAGTAATGGTCGCTGCAATGACTGCGTCTGCCTGTGTACGTCGAATAAACGGAAAATCCTTACTGCTCGGACCAATGGCAAACCGCTCTCCCGAATTAATCTTATGCGCATTATTGACAATATCTCCTGCTTCTTCCTGGCGAAAAATCTTAGTCAGCTTCACCGTTGTAAAACGTTCCGATGCAATGATATCCTTCAAAACAGCACCCGGTCCGACGCTCGGAAGCTGATCCGCATCTCCCACCAGAATCAAACGGGTACCTACCGTAACCGCACGTAGCAAACTGTTCATCAAAAACAAATCCACCATGGACATTTCGTCAATAATAATAACGTCTGCATCCAACGGATTATCCTCATTGCGGCCAAACCGATCACCAGAACGGTCATCTTCATCAATCAGTCCGGTAATTTCCAAAAGGCGATGAATGGTCTGTGCTTCCCACCCCGTTGCCTCCGTCATACGTTTGGAGGCACGTCCGGTTGGTGCTGCCAAAAGGATTTTGCAGCCCTGTTCTTCAAAGTATTTGATAATGGTATTTATCGTTGTCGTTTTGCCAGTACCCGGTCCACCGGTTACAATCAAAAGACCATTCTTGGCAGCGGAATGAACCGCAATGCGCTGCTGAATGTCCAGGACAAGTTGTTCTCTGCGTGCAATGCTG
>JAZUHV010000325.1:0-8560 GCA_045641925.1 Butyrivibrio sp. | reverse complement strand
GAATATATTATTTTTCTTAAATAGTTTGTTACTAGGTGTTGGATTAGCAATGGATGCATTTTCCGTATCCCTGGCTAACGGACTACACGAACCCAAAATGTCAAAACCCAAAATGTGTGTGGTTGCCAGTGTATATGCTTTTTTTCAGCTGGCAATGCCAATGATTGGATGGGTATGTGTTCATACAATTGTTGAAAAATTCACGTTCTTTCAGAAATTTGTACCATGGATTGCATTGGCGTTATTACTTTATATCGGAATTAGTATGCTGGTTGGAGCGCTAAAAAAGAAGGATGAAGAAGATGATGAATATAAGGGGTTGGGTATTAAAACCTTATTAATCCAAGGCATTGCAACATCAATTGATGCATTGTCTGTTGGTTTTACAATCGAACAATATCCATTGCTGATGGCATCTGTTAGCGCAATCATTATTGGCGTCGTAACTTTTATTATCTGTATTATTGGTTTAATTCTCGGTAAGAAGGTTGGAACAAAGCTGTCGAATAAAGCTGAGATTATTGGAGCAATTATATTAATCGCAATTGGTATTGAAATCTGGGTAAAGGGATTTTTGATTCCATTATTTTAAAGAGGAGAAAAAGAATGAAACTGGTTTCATGGAATGTGAATGGCTTACGATCCTGTATGGGAAAAGGCTTCATGGATTTTTTTGATGACGTGGTTGCGGATATATTCTGCCTTCAGGAAACAAAAATAATAGAGGGGCAGGTCGAATGGGATAAACCAGGCTATTATGCATATTGGAATTACGCGGATAAAAAAGGCTATTCCGGAACGGCAGTATTTACCAAGAGAGAACCTCTTATGGTCACCTATGGAATGGGAATTGATGAGCATGATCATGAGGGTCGTGTTATTACCTTGGAATATGAGACCTATTATTTTATTGTTGTATATACACCGAACTCCAAAAGGGAATTGGAGCGACTGGAATATCGTATGCATTGGGAGGATGATTTCCGTGCATATCTTACCGGACTTGCTTCAAAGAAACCAGTGATTGTAACTGGCGATATGAATGTAGCACACAAGGAAATTGACTTAAAAAATCCAAAGACCAATCACCATAATGCAGGCTTTACGGATGAAGAACGTGCTAAAATGACAGAATTATTGGACGCAGGGTTTATTGACACCTTCCGTTACTTCTATCCGGACACTCCAAATGTATATTCCTGGTGGTCATATATGTTTAAGTCCAGGGAAAAAAATGCGGGTTGGAGAATAGATTATTTTCTGACATCTAAGGCGTTAGAGAATAAATTAAAGGATGCGAAGATTTATACAGAAATTATGGGTTCAGATCATTGCCCAATCGGTTTGGAAATTGATTTGTAAACGAATGAGCAATATGAAACAAATATTGATATAATTAATATGAAAAACAAGTAGGCATGATGTATCAACAGCGAAACATATCTGCCTGCTTTTTTTTATAAAAAATTTATGATTGAATTCTTGGTTTTTCTTGAAGTTTTACTAAAAAAATCATATAATCAAAATAGTACCTTTATACTATATGAACAAAATGTCTATGGGGGGAAAACTATGACATACGAAGAACTTGTTCAACAAATAAAAGAAGCGGTTCAAAAGCAGGACGCATCACATATTACGGAGCATGCGGCAATTGAAATTGATATTCGTGGGGAGGCTGAAGGAGCACTGTACCTGGAACTTCGAGAAGGTAAAGTGATTGTAGAGCCATACGAATATTACGATCGCGATTTACTGGTAACAACAACTGCTGAGGTAGCATTGTCCATTGCCAGAGGACAGCTGCGCGTGGAGGATGCATATAGAACCGGATTGCTTCATGCACGCGGTGCATTGGATAAGGCATATCTGTTTGATGATGTGCTGTATAACCAGTAAAGGGGATATTATGGGATTAACCAGACAAGAGTTTGAATATCAGAAGCAATTTCCAAAGAAGACAATATATAAGTATGGAACCTACACAGATACCCGCTTTATGACCGAAGAGGAACGGGAGGCACTTTCACATCCGGCTGAGGCTATGGAAGCTTATGATCCAACGAAGCCAATGGAGATCGATATTACGGATGAGGAACAGGCTTTGCTGATGGAGATCTGTGCAGATTTGGCAGATGCTTCGGAAGAAGAAAAAGATCCATCACTTGCAGAGGCTGAAGCAATTGCTGCGCGAGTGCAGGCACAGGCAGAGTCCCGCATTCAGGATAATGTCAGCGCATTGATTAATTCAATGCAAGAGGACCAATAAAAAGATAAGGGTGGGAAAAACACCGTGAAGCATAAAAGATATAGTAAGAATTTAAGACTTGCTTTGGTAATCGTAATTATTATCGGGACTGTAGTCGAAGTGACCTTACTTCAGATTGTTCGACATTTTTTGTGCGGTGAAATTTCAGAGAGTGCAATTCAGCCGGTCAATACTGGATTTATCGTGGTGTCCATTGCAGTCGGAATCATCAATGCAATTTATTTATTTCATACGATTTTGTTATCAGATGAGATGACCAATCGCGACCCGCTGACGCAGGTGGCAAATTCTGACCGAACGATGTCATTTGCCTGGAAAAAATATTATAGACATACGTTACATCATTACACGGCAATGTTTCTGAATGTTAAGGATTTTAGATATGTGAACAATCAGGTCGGTAGCCGTGTGGGACACGATGTGATGCATTTGTATGCAACTGCGTTGAAAAATAAACTTGGAAGAAAAAATTACATTGGCCGACTGGGCGGTGATAATTTTATGATATATGTTCACAACGAAGAATTGGAGGACTTTTTAAAATTCCTTCAACCGGTTGTGGTGCATGTTGAAACGGAGAATGGTCCGCGTACATTAAAAATATATGCCAGAGCGGGAATCTTTCATCCAACGGAAAAGGATGATGTGTCCCACGTAATGGCATCGACTTCTGTCGCATTGGCTTATGCAAAGTACCCGACTGAGGGAGACCTTGTATGGTTTAGAGAAGAAATGCTCTCTACCGTGTTAAAAGAAAAGGATGTATTAAATTCCTTTGATGCAGCATTGGCATCGGGAGAGTTTTGTGCGAACTATCAGCCGAAAGTAGATTTGAAAACACAGAAGATCTGTGGCTGCGAGGCATTAACTACCTGGCACCGTAATGGCACCGTGATTCCGCCAGATGATTTTGTTCCATATCTGGAGAAGTCCGGTAAGGTTGTAGAACTGGACATGTTTATATTTCGAAGGGTTTGCGAATATATTAAGGAGCTGCAGAGCCAGGGGATAGAGCCACCATTAATTTCTTCAAATTTTTCTAAGATGCATTTATTAAATCCTACCTTGGCAGAAGATATTATAGCCATTGTGGAAGAGTATAATGTCGACCCTAAATATATTGAATTGGAAATTACGGAATCATCCGGTTATGTGGATATGCAGGCATTGGACCGATTGGTAAAGCGCGTCAGAGAATATGGATTTCGTGTTTCTCTGGATGATTTCGGCACCGGATATTCTTCCTTGTCCCTTCTGAAGGATATGGATTCTGATGAGGTTAAACTGGACAAGTCCTTCTTAAAAAATATGGAAACTGAGGATGGAAAACAGTTTGTTCGTAACATCATTCATATGATTCAGGATATGGGCCGCGAGGTTATTTGTGAAGGTATTGAAGAAAAGGAACAGCTGGACTTTTTGATTGACGCGAATTGTGACAAGGGCCAGGGATATCTTTTTGGCCGCGCTGTTATGAAGGATGAATTTACAAAGATTCTTCTGGATGAAAAGTAAAATAGTAAAGAGAGCGTAAAATGGGAACCATCTATTTTGTAAGACATGGCCAAACCATTTGGAATGTAGAAAATAAGATTTGCGGAGCGACAGATATAGCTCTAACCGAATTGGGACATCAGCAGGCAATAGAGACCGGAAAGAAAATTCTTAAAGAGGGAATTGTTTCCGATGAAATTTTGTATTCCCCTTTGATGCGTGCGAAGGATACTGCATTGCATATCTCCGAGATGACAGGAATTCCTGCGAGAGAGGAATTGCGACTGAAGGAACAAAACTTCGGAAAGTATGAGGGCACTGCGCGCAATGGTGAGTCGTTTCGTGAGGATAAAAAGAACTTTGTATGTAATTATGAGGGCGGAGAAAGTATGCTTCGTTTGGCACAACGCGTCTATAATTTATTAGATGAGTGTAAGGCAAGTGAAAAGACATATATGCTGGTAGCGCATAATGGAATTGCACGTGTGGTACAATCCTATTTTTATGAAATGACCAATGACGAATATGCAGCATTTGGAATTGATAATTGTACGATTTTGAAATACAAATTTTAATGAGGTGTTTATGTCAATAAGCGATTATGAGAAGGCAAACCTGGCCAGACAATTAGAAAACGAATTTAAAAAAACCGCAACAATTCCTGAGGACGAGACGAAGGTTCAACGTTATAGTGAATCGACCAAGACTTTGTACTCTGACGAGGAGCTTGCTAAAAAGATGATTCATCGATATGTTCCGGAACAGAAAAAGGAAGAAAAGCCGGAAATGACGACAGATGAAATGTTAAAGCTGCTTCGCGATGAGCATCGTCGTCAAAATGACGAGCCTGTGGTTCGCAGAGGCTACGCAAAGATAGAAGTAAATGAAGGAAAGTGGCACAGTTAAAAAACTCCCGCAAGTGATTGCGGGAGTTTCACTGCGTCTTAAGAAGGTGTGACGATATGAAGATCTGTTTATTGAATGATTCATTTCCGCCCATTATAGATGGTGTGGCGAATACAGTATTGAACTACGCAAATATTCTGACAGAGAAAAAACTTGCAAATGTAATGGTGGGAACACCAAAGTACCCAAATGTGGATTATTCGGTGTATCCGTATCCGGTTGTTCCTTATCGTAGTTTTGATGTTAATAATCTAATTGAAGGCTACCGAATCGGAAACCCGATGAATGTTAAAGCGATGGGAAAACTAACGGATTTTGAACCGGATCTAGTTCATGTTCATTGTCCGGCAATGTCTTCTGTGATGGGACGCATGATCCGTCACGAGACCAATGCACCGATTGTGTTTACGTATCACACAAAATTTGATGTGGATTTAAAGAAGGCAATTCACGCCGATTTGATTCGCAAGGAAACCTTGAGAGCAATTGTGGATAACATTTCCGCTTGCGATGAGGTCTGGGTTGTTAGCGAGGGCGCCGGAGAAAATTTGGTATCTCTCGGTTATGAGGGTGAATACCGCGTGATGACCAATGGTGTGGATTTCCCAAAGGGGCGCGCATCTGAGGAGGCGGTTTATGAAGCAACCAAGGATTATGATTTGCCAATGGATGTTCCTGTATATTTATTCGTTGGACGATTAATGAAATATAAAGGATTGCCAATCATCATAGATGCATTACATCAAATGCATCTTGCCGGAGCAGACTTTAGAATGATATTCGTAGGAAGCGGCAGCGATGAAGATGAACTAAAACAGACGGTGGAAGCGTATGGCCTGGCAAAGAAGGTATTCTTTACTGGTCCAATTCGCGACCGCGAAGCCCTGCGTGCATGGAATACGCGTGCAAATCTGTTTCTGTTCCCATCCACATATGATACGAATGGAATTGTAGTGCGTGAAGCGGCAGCTTGCGGATTAGGAAGCGTTTTGGTCAAGAATTCCTGTGCTGCGGAGGGCATTACGCATGGCAGAAACGGATACCTGATTGACGAGAATGCAGAATCTATGGCAAGTCTTTTGACCGAACTTGGAAAAGATATCCCTGCGATGCGTGCATTGGGCGAACGTGCTATGGAGGAAATTTATGTATCCTGGAATCAGGCAGTTCACATTGCCCATGACCGTTATGGCGCGATTTTAGATGCGAAGCGGACCGGCTCTTTGGCAAACCGTAAACGTCAGCCATCTGATCTGTTTTTGGCGCTTAGTTCGGACGTACTGGAAGGTGCCCAGCAAATGAGGGAGTTGCCACGAAACCTTCATGAGGGTATGATGGAAAATATTGCGGAAATTCGTGAAGGAATTCGAGAGGATTTCCATCAGGCGCACGAGGATGTCTCCGGCGTTAAAGAAGATATCCGTGCCGCAAAAGAAGATTTTAAAAAAATACGGGATCAGGTTAGGGACAATGTAGTAGAAACATTGGAAAAACACCTGAGTGACTCAAAGAAGTAGGACAGAAAAGTATATGAAGAATTTTTGGAAAAAGGTTGGTAACCATTTATTATCGATTTTGAAAGGCTTTGTACAACAAAAGAAACTGTATGTGCGCCTTCCAATCTGTTTGTTTGCTGTTATTATGATGGGTTTTTGCCTAAGCTGGCTGATTATGGTGGACTGGGGCACGGACCCGTGTACCGCGCTTAACCTGGCAATCGCTGCAAAGCTTGGCTTGACACTTGGAAACTGGCAGGCAATTATCAATTCCATATTGTTTGTGGTTGTCATTATCTTTGGAAACAATGACCTTGGGTTTGGAACCCTTGCCAATATGTTTTTGGTTGGTTACTCCTGTGACTTCTTCTCCTGGATTTGGTCCATGGTATTGCCGGTGGATTTGATGAGCAATTTAGCAGTTCGCATTGTCATTTTCGTGGTGGCTCTGGCACTGTTTATCGTAGCGGCAGCACTTTATATGGATATGAAACTGGGAACATCTCCGTATGATGCCATATCCTTTATCATTCATAATAAACTGTTAAAGAAGATTCCGTTCCGATTTGTCAGAATGGGTTATGATTTGATTGTGGTTGGTGCGGCATTATTGTTCGGCAGCAAGAACGTAGGTCCGGTCACTATCGTTATAGCATTATTTCTGGGCATTGTGATTGAGTTTCTGGGAAAGAAAATCAGCAAGGTGCTCGATTTTTAGAGAGAGATAAACTATGGGTATTTTGAAAAGATTCAAGGACATTATGTCCGCGAATGTGAATGCCAAACTGGATAAAGCAAGAAATCCTGAGAAGGCCGCACTGAAGTTTTTAAAGGAACTGATGCAGGATTTGGCTGATTTAAAGAAGGAACTGGCACCAGCTTTGCAGTTGGAAGCGCGGGCGAGAAAGACCATGGAAGCCTGCGAGGCACAGCGTGATCAGTATGCGAATTATGCAAGCAAGGCGGTAGTCGCGGGAAATGACAGGGATGCAAAGATATTTTTAACGGAGAAGCAGACCCTGGATGCGCGTCTTCGCATATTATCTGACCAGTATACAATGGTGCATCAAAATGCGGAAATGATGCGTCAGATGCATGATAAGCTGGTGACGGATATTACGCAGGTGCAGATGCGCATTCAACTGATTCGCTCCAAGATGAGTGTTGCGAAGGCTACACAGGCATCCAATCGAATTCATGACGAATTACAAAGCTATACCAAAGAGCAACGAACCATGAATCAATGGGAAGATGAAGTGGATCGTATGCTCGATGAAGCTCGCGCCACAGCAGAACTAAATCAAAGGGGACAAAGACCATGAAATATCAATTAGCGGTATTTGATATGGACGGAACCATATTGGACACTTTAACAGATTTACACAATTCCATAAACCATTGCCTTCATGAATATGGGTATCCGGAGCACACCATTCATGAGACGAGATTCTTTGTGGGCAACGGAATTCGTAACCTGGTAAAAAATGCGATGCCAGAAGGGGCGCCTGAGGCCGAAATTGACCGTGTACTCGTCGCTTTTATGGATTATTATAGAGAACATAGCAAGGACGAAACTAAGCCATATAAGGGCATTACAGAGCTTTTGGGGAGATTGCACGCGGCAGGAATGAAAACAGCGGTTGTTTCTAATAAAGCCGATGAGGCAGTTCTGGATTTGTGCAAGGTTTTTTACAATGGCTTGTTCGATTTTGCAACCGGAGAGAGGGAGGGTGTTGCCAGAAAGCCGGAGCCTGATTTGGTGAATCTTGCATTTGATGCTTTGCATATTTCCAAGGACCATGCCATTTATATAGGCGATTCGGATGTGGATATTATGACAGCAAAAAAGTCGGACCTTCCCTGCATATGCGTGACCTGGGGATTTCGCGATGAAGAGTTTCTGAGGGGATATGGCGCAACTGTTTTTGCGAATACCCCAGAGGAACTGGGTGACTTATTATTGGTGGATTAGTTTATGAAAAAAGAGTTTGATGCGATAATATTTGATATGGACGGAATCATCTTTGATACAGAGGCTTTGGTTATTGAAGCCTGGAAGAAGATTGCGTACAAATATGAAATCCCAGACATTGAAACAGTTTGTAGAGATTGTCTGGGGCAGAATGAGATGGTAAGCACTCAAAAGTTTATGACCAAGTATGGACCGGACTTTCCTTATGCGGCATATAAGTCTGAAATGCGTGATGTATTTGTGAATGAGCTAAATGGGCGATTTCCACCAGTGAAGGCTGGAGTTCGGGAGTTTCTGCAATTTTTATCAGAGCAGAAGGTTCCGATTGCCATTGCATCTTCTACCCGACGCGAAGTCGTAGAATTATCCTTAAAAAATACAGCATTATATCAATATTTTAACCGAATTGTATGTGGCGATATG
>JAZUHV010000324.1:0-2043 GCA_045641925.1 Butyrivibrio sp. | reverse complement strand
TGTAGCTCAGCGGATAGAGCACCGGTTTCCGGAGCCGGGTTGTCGGGGGTTCGATTCCCTTCAGGCGCAGCAAAAGCGGGTTCTCAATTGAGAACCCGCTTCTTTTATTTTAAGCCCTTCATGATTGCTGTTACAATATTGGGTTGCATAATCTTTCCTGTTTTACGATCAAATATTTGATACTTGTTATCAAAGTCTTTTGAAGAATAGGAATTCTTCTTTTCAAGACCCGCATTATTGTCCCAAACAACACAACAAATGCCATAGTCCTTTGCCGTCTTCACCTGATAGGTATAATACTTTTCACGCTCGCTCAGGTTATTCTTGTCGATTGCACCATATTCACCAATGACAACGCCAATACCCTTGCTGACATAGGTGTTATAAAGAGACTTGCAGCCATTAAGAATGCTGTTTTTTGAAGCGTCATCAAATACATTCGTTCCACTGGCATCTCCGGCAAATCCATAATCATAATACATATGAGCGGTCACAATAAGCCTATCCTTTGCAGAGTCCTTTGGCAGAGAAAATGCAGATGTAACGGTTGTGAAATAGTCCGTATCATAGCCGCCTACCATCAGGAATCGGTACGCGTTATTTCCCCCTGTTGCACGAACCGTATCTACAAATACCTGATTCAGCGTAACGATACATTTTAGGGAATCAACGCAATCTGCGCTTCCGGAATTGAACCACCATTCATTCGTATGACCCTTCATTCGTGGTTCGTTAATCCCCTCAAAAATCAAATGCTCATTATAATTCTTAAAGGTCTTTGCAATCTGGGTCCAAACATTTTTCATGAACTTGGTGGATTGTGCCAATTTATCTGAGCTTGGATAATAATAATCCGGTTCAACATCATGGTGCACATCTAAAATAACATACATACCCTTATTATAGGCATAGTCCACAACCTCTTTCACGCGGTTCATCCAGGCACTGCTGATATTACCCTTGCTATCCATATGATTATGCCAGGACACAGGAACACGGATGGTGTTAAAGCCAGCCTTGTAAACTGCATTGATTAGTTCTTTACTTGCTTTCGCCTGACACCAAGCAGATTCATAATCCAATTCATTGGAAACCCATGTGCATTCGGTTGCATCTAAAGAATTGCCCAGGTTCCAACCAGTTTTCATATTTTTCACCAATTGAATGGAGCTTATGGAAGTATCCATTGCCCCGGAATTGGAGGAGCCACTGGTCGTTTCAGGAACCGTTGCACTAGTTGATGCCGCTGTTGTGGAAGGAGCCTGTGTTACACTCGGAGCCTGTGTCGTAGTCGGAGTTTGGGTTGCGGATGGCTTTTCTGTTGTCGTTTCCGGCACGGATGAAGTCTCTGGCTCCGTAGTTTCCTCCGGAACAGATTCTGTAGTTTCTTCCGCTTTCGTACTCTCCGTTGTATTCTCCTGAGGTGCGGTTTGTTCAATTATACTCGTTTCTGAATTTTGGGAAGTTTCTTCCTGTTTTGACTCTAATGCTTCTGTGGTAGTTTCAGCTGATGAGCTGATCCTATCTGGAGCTGGTCCTGCATAAGTGCAGGCCGCCAAAGAAATAAGCAAAACAAATGCCATACATAGAGATAACCATTTAACATTCAGGAATCTTTTCATACCATTTACTCCTTCGTTTAATGCTCCAATTATACCCTTTTACCATCCACAAAAATAACACAAAAAAGAGACGGACCATTCCGTCCGTCTCTCTGATTCTTGTTCTATTGGGAATTAGCAAATACCCTGAGCCTTCATTGCATCAGCAACCTTTAAGAAACCAGCGATGTTTGCGCCAGCAACATAGTCGCCTTCAAGGCCATACTTCTTAGAAGCATCATCCAGGTTGTGGAAGATGTTAACCATAATCTGCTTTAACTTAGCATCAACCTCTTCGAAGGTCCAGGAAAGTCCCCCAGAGTTCTGGCTCATCTCTAATGCGGAAGTAGCTACACCACCAGCGTTAGCTGCCTTACCAGGTACGAAGAGAACCTTGTTATCCTGGAAGAACTTAGTAGCTTCCATAGTAGTAGGCATGTTA
>JAZUHV010000323.1:0-5766 GCA_045641925.1 Butyrivibrio sp. | reverse complement strand
GTTTCTGTCGTAAAATGCAGACCATAATAGGAAGCAGGAAGCTGATTCATCGTATCAACCAGATCAAACAAGTAGATTGGTACACTATTAAATATCAGATTATAGCAATATCTGCATGATGTTAATACCATAATCGTAGCGTTCTTTCGATCAACAATCTTTGTAAAGCGCTCATTCGGCTTATGGCAGCCTGTTGAAGATTTATCCACACAATTTGCCGTCACCATCATTGGAACGCGACCATAGGCAAAGATTTCAGGATGTACAGGATTTAAATGTGTCATTTCCTTAAAATTGCTTTCAATTGGATAAGTTGCAGATACAATATGCTCAGATAGCTCTTCCCAAACATGATTGGCCACATCATTCATTGCATAACACGTATAATCCAAAATCATTTCAGATTCAGGAGCCAACCGGCGAATGAATGAAACTTCACCAAGATTTCTGACCATATATCCGCAGACACTGTCTTTTAGCGGAAGCAGCACCTCATAAACAAAAGCATCAAAGCCCTCTCGCAGTATTCTTGGCAGTCCCAGGTATACAGGAATTCCATCCCTGCCGGCCATATGAACCGACTCTTCCAATTCCTTTTCATTCATTATTTCAGAATCCAGAATCAAACGAATCCCACTGGTTGAATGCAAATTTTTAAATTCCAAAAAAGCATCAAACTGAGCCTTTGTAGTACAGTGAACAGAATACGAGGCCGGACCTAATGCAGCACTTACTTGCATTTTCTCTGAATTAATATATTTTCTTGCATGGCGATTCTCTTTATAGCCTTTCGTCAAAAGATCAACCATTTCAAAAACAGCCTTCCGACGTAATTCATTTAAAGAACTATTTGGAATAAACAAATCTCCTTCCATCTCAATTTCAATGGAATCACAAGAAAAATATGTATTTCCAAGCTTCGTTAATTGTTTGGCAATATCATCTCTGCTCATTGCTTTCTTAATTGCTAATTGTGCAGACTCTCCCGTCACAGATACGAGGGCATCTGATGTACCTAAGCATTCCATAGTAAGGATTGTCTCCTGATTAATCCCTATCCAGGCATGCATTGACACAGGCGTTCGAAAATCGCTCTTTAAGTTTCTGGCTATAACTCCTTCTTCATAAATACGCTTATTTTCCTGAGACTTATCTGTTTTGGATGCATTCGCAATCATTTGTTTGCCATTATGCCTATGATAATAGCCATCGGTAATTCCACCGCGATCAAATAGCCAAAGCAGATGTTCCAAATCTTCTGCATCCACATGGTAATGATCTCTGCCTTTTTCCAAATACAAATCAATATATTTGCGGTAAATTTCAGTAATGCCTGCGGCATACTCAGGACTTTTCATTCTTCCCTCAATTTTCATGGAGAATACTCCATTTTCAATCAAATCAGGCAGAATTTCCAATGTATTCAAATCCTTCAAACTAAGAATATTCGAAGTTTTTCCATCTTTTTCATAAGCCAATCGACATGGTTGTGCGCAACGTCCACGATTACCGCTTCTTCCGCCCATAAATGAGCTCATAAAGCAGGCTCCAGAATAGCAATAGCAAAGCGCACCATGAACAAAGCATTCTATTTCCATGCCGGATGCATCATGCAAATTTTTTATTTCCTGTAATGATAATTCTCTAGCCGGAACAATTCGCGTGACATCATATTTCTTTAATGTATCAATAACCTCTGTATTCGTAATGGTCATTTGCGTACTTGCATGCAATTCCAGTCCCGGAAAGCAATCATGGAGAAAAGCCAAAACACCTAAATCCTGTACAATTACTCCATCCAGACCAGCCTGATATAAAGGAAGTATATAATCATACAAATTCCCAAATAATTCCTGATTTTTACAAAGTGTATTCACGGTAAGATATAAACGTTTATTGAATACATGCGCCTCTTCAATGGCCAATAATAATTCTTCCGTAGACAGATTATTCGCGTACGCTCTTGCTCCGAACTGATTTCCGGCTAGATATACAGCATCTGCTCCAGCATGTAAAACCGCTTTAAAAGTTTCATAAGAACCTGCCGGAGCAAGTAATTCAACCTTTGGCATATAGCACCTCAAAACATAAATTAAGGGAGTGATGACACTCCCTTATCCAATACAACTATTTGTTTGCGAGTTCCGTTTCCAGCTGAACAATACGTTTCTGGCTTTCCACTAACTCATTGCGAAGATCCTTTAATTCGTCCGTTGCAGAATCCAATTTAATCTGAATAGAAATAAGGTCATGCTTCAAATCATACATTTCCTTATCTTTTTTCTCCATATCTGCTTCTAATTCATCGGCCACTTTTTTTGCTTTATAATAATCATCCGCAATATTCAGTTCAATTAAAATTGTCTGCATATCAAGGGTTTGACGACGGAATGCTTCCGTTTTCTTAAAATCAGCAATCTTTGCGCTAACATAAGAAGCAATCTTCTGCATATATTCCTGACTTTCATAGCCACTTAATGTAAATGTCTTATTATCAATCGTAACCTGTGTCTCTGTTTTAGCTGACATACCATTTCTCCATTCCATTCCCGAATTAAGTAAAGAATCTAAACGGAAGTATATCACATCCTATTCCGTTTGTGTAGAAGAAAGGCCAAAATGTTTTAAACAATATTCTGTCGTGCATCTCCCTCGAGGTGTACGAATTAAAAAATTCTTAAATATTAAATATGGTTCGTAAACATCCTCCAGCGTTCCACTATCTTCACCAATGGTTGCAGATAAAGTTTCCAGTCCTACTGGTCCGCCACCAAAGCGTTCCATAATCGTTCTTAATATTAACTGATCGTTTTTATCCAGTCCTTCCGGGTCCACTTCTAACAGATTTAAGGCAAAGTTTGCTACATCTTCTGTAATTCCACTTTTAAATTTAACCTGAGCAAAGTCACGCACACGCTTTAATAAACGATTTGCCAAACGCGGAGTTCCACGTGAGCGTCTGGCCAATTCCATCGCACCAGCATCATCTATTTCGACTCCAAGCACTTTTGCAGAACGTGTAACGATGGACTTTAATTCGTCATCCGTATAATATTCCATATGTCCAATAACGCCAAATCGATCACGCAATGGTGCAGACAAAAGTCCAGCTCTCGTCGTTGCTCCAATCAAAGTAAACTTTGGCAATTCCAAACGCATAGAACGAGCAGTCTGCCCCTTCCCAATCATAATATCGATGGAATAATCTTCCATAGCAGGATATAATACTTCCTCAACCTGTCGATTTAATCTGTGTATCTCATCAATAAAAAGAATATCATGCTCCTTTAAATTATTTAAGATAGCAGCCATATCCCCAGGTTTTTCAATCGCAGGTCCAGATGTGATTTTAATGTTCACACCCATCTCTGCAGCAATAATTCCTGCAAGTGTGGTTTTACCAAGTCCCGGAGGTCCGTAAAACAGGCAATGGTCCAAAGACTCATTTCGATCCAGTGCCGCCTTAATATATACCTTAAGATTTTCCTTAATCTTCTGCTGGCCAATATATTCATCCAATCGAACCGGCCTTAAGTGGTTTTCAATTGGAGCATCCTCTGTTGTAAGTTCTGTGGAAATCACTCTTCGTTCCAAAACTCATACCTCATTTATATAAATGCTAAATTCTTTAATGAAGCCTTTAAAATTGCTTCCGAATCCATATCCTCAGTAATTTCAATTCCATGAATCGCACGTGTAGCTTCAGATGCAGAATATCCAAGTGCAATCAATGCTTCAATCGCTTCATCCCTTGCAGTAGAAGCACCACCGGCAACCGTCTGGTTCGATGGAAAATCGGCATATAAAACGTCATCTACGGAGAACTTATCCTTCAGGTCAATAATTACTCTTTGCGCGGTTTTTGCACCAATACCATTGGCTTTAGATATCGCTTTCGCATCACCGGAAATAACTGCCATCCGGACATCATTTGCTGTCATAATAGAAAGGATGCTAAGGGCTCCCTTTGGTCCGATTCCGCTAACTGTGATTAATTGCCTGAATACATTTAACTCGTCCCGGGATAAAAAGCCATACAAATCCAGAGCGTCTTCACGTACAGCCTGATATGTATACAATTTTACTTCCGATCCAACAAGCGGCAATCCATCCCGCGCGGACATCGGCACCATTACCTCATATCCAACACCGGCGCATTCCACAAGAACAACATCCAGAAGGATTTCCGTCAAGGTTCCTTTCACATAACCGATCATATATGGCCACCTCCAAGTTCAATATCATAAGTATAGCATGTCGAACATGTGTTTGTAAATCATTTTATGCTTCTTTAGATTCTTCAGAATTTTCTGATGTTTTCTTTTTTGTGTTTTTCTGAGCGGCCAGGCGAAGCTTTCCATAAACAAGTCCCGCCAGTAAACCTATCATCAAGCCGGAAATAACGCCGCTTATTAACAGTATCGGCAAATACATAATCATATAGCCATTATTCAACACAGCGATTGCAACCAAAATTTGTCCCACATTGTGCATAACCGCTCCGACAATGCTAACGCCCAGCATTTTAAGTTTCGTAAACTTTTTCAAAAGGGTCATTACAGTCAATGACATTACTGCTCCCACCGCAGAAAATGCCAAACTGTAAAAATTGCCAAACAAAATTCCTGCAATCACCACACGCAACAGACTAACTACAGCAGCGCCCTTCCAGTCCGAAACATATAATACCCAGACAATGACAGCATTCGCCAATCCAAGTTTTATTCCTGGTATAGGTGAATAAAGTGGAATCAGGGACTCTAAATAGCTAACAAGCAGGGCAACGCTAATAAACATTCCATACAAAACAAGGTCACTATTCATTAGCTGACCATATCTCGCATATTGAGCAGAATAATCCCGCTGAATCTTTTTTTTATTCGATGCCAAGAATCTTCACACTCCCTTCCACCTGATCAGTAACAGTTAAAAACAATTCATTTGGAAGGCAGATAATCATCTCACCAACTTTAGATACCGGATGCATTTTTACGCAAATTTGCCGTTTACAATTGGCTTCTTTTATATAGGCAGTACCATTTTCTATCACCAATTGGTTGGACCCCTCATAAAAATTCGTGAGGCAATCCGGTGTCTGATCAATGTCCAAACGATATGCTCCCAAAGTTTTTCCCTGTGATTTTACAAGCAAATATTTTCCTGGTTTGCTATTTTGTACATGAAATACAAGCAGCAGGATTCCGGCAATACATAACAAACCGATTGCCAACAACAAATCCATGCGGTGTTTCTTTATCCAATTTTTAAAACTGTGCTTTTTTGCCATACAAAAATTCCTCTGTTTATGAAAAATATTATATGCCTTTTCCGTCAAAAATTCTATAAATGCACGCAAGAATTATGTATAATAAAAAGTATAAAGGAGGTACATATGGTTATAATTGATGAAGTGATTGATATCGATCTAAATATGGCGCTCGAGATAACTGGTGAGCCGTCAAAGATCGTATACTTTGATATTGAAACCACTGGTTTTTCTCCGTTAAACACTCAATTGTACTTGATTGGAGCGGTCTATTTTAAGGATAATCAATATCATATCTGCCAATGGTTTGCTGAATCCATATCGGATGAAAAAGAAATCCTGATAGACTTTTTGGACTTTTTATCCAATTACAATATGCTTGTGCATTATAATGGTTCTGGTTTTGATCTTCCATATATTATCAAAAAATGCCAATTACTTCATATCGATTATGATTTTAGTAACCTCAACAGTATCGATATTTATAAATTACTATTACC
>JAZUHV010000322.1:0-33487 GCA_045641925.1 Butyrivibrio sp. | reverse complement strand
GTATTGCATTTTTCGGTATTCTGTGCGTCAAAATCGCCAGTTTTAGGGGATAACGTGGAAAACTTCGTGGATAAGTAGGATTTATGGGCTTTTTTTGCCCTTTCATCACCCGTTTATTCTGTGGAAAACTTTTTTATCCGTGGAAAATTTCCGTCAAGAAAAAATCACAAACATATAAAAATTCGGCATTTCGCCGAACTTATATAAATTCAAAACTTTTTTCAAATTTCATTCTGTGGTAAAATATTTTTCATAGATTTGAAATTGTCACAAAATTTAGTGTTTTGAAAGGTGTCAGAGTGTATTCATGACCAGTTTTAGCGAAAAAAGAACCGTATTAGTAACTGGAGCCTCCTCAGGAATCGGTGCCGCTACCGCAAAATTATTTGCCCAAAACGGCCATCCTGTCGTATTAATTTGTGCACATAATGAGGAAGGTCTGCAAAAAACAATAAAGGAGATTCAGGACGCAGGAAATACCTGCTTCGGAATGCTTTGTGACGTCTCCAAAGAGGAAGATGTAGCCAACTTGGTAAGCACCCTTCAAAAGCAAAAGCAAATGCCACAAATCATCGTCAATAATGCCGGCATATCCATCGTAGGACTTCTTCAGGATTGTACGGAAACGGATTGGAATCGTATTATGGGTGTAAATCTCACCGGTGTATATCACATCAGCCACGCCTTTATTCCATATATGGTTTCCAAAGAATCCGGCACCATTATAAATGTATCCTCTATGTGGGGCAATGTCGGAGCCTCGTGTGAGGTGGCCTACTCCTCAACCAAGGGTGGTGTGAACTCCTTTACCAAAGCTCTTGCGAAAGAACTGGCTCCCAGCCATATTCAGGTAAATGCTGTTGCGTTCGGCTGCGTGGATACACAAATGAATCAGCATCTATCCGAAGACGAAAAAAGAGAACTTGCCGTCAGCATTCCTGCAGGAACCTTTTTATCTCCCGAAGATGCTGCGCAAATTCTCTATGCGGTTTCAACCTTACACCCTTATGTTACCGGTCAGATAATCACAGCCGATGGCGGGTATACCTAAATTAAAATGCTTTTCTGCTATTCAGCCAATTCTTACACATTGGAATCCACTGCTCACAGGCAGGTACACGATCCCATGGGTTAGAACCGGTTACTTCATTAGCGAGGCCCAGACCATGGCCACCCTGACCAAACAAATGAAATTCTACCGGAATATTTTTTTCTACCAAGGCCGCTGCAAAACGGCTGGAATTTCTTGGATAAATTAATCCGTCCTCACCGCCATGCCAAATAAATGCAGGTGGCGTATCCTCACTCACATGATTCTGAAGGCTCCACTGTGCAATCTGCTCATCAGTTGCATATCCGCCAAACATATATGCATTCATAGCAACTTCAAAGTTAACAAATCGCTTCTCACCTTCAACGACATACAAATCCTCCAAAGCAATTGCAGGATGCTTTTGGCCAAATAGGATATCCTCCAATGGGGTACCATCAGGAATTCCAATGTTCAGTTTCGTCTGTGTACTCTTTAAATCAATAACCGGATACCCTAAAATCATTCCTGCAGGCTTTAATTTTTCCTGACAATTCTCATAGCCTGGTATCATCTTCTTGTCATTCCAGAATACACCAAGACTGGCGGCCAGGTGTCCACCGGCTGAGAATCCGCAAACATATACCTGTTCCTCATCAACCAGCCATTCTTCACTATGGTCCTTGACATAGGACATCGCAGCTGCCAGGTCATATAATGGTTGTGGGAGCACAGCCTCCAAATCCACATGATAGCGCAATACCACTGCGTGATGCCCCATAGCATTAAAAGCAAGTGCAATCGGTTCTGCCTCTCGGTCAGAAGTGAACTGATATCCGCCGCCAGGGCACACGATAATCAGCTTACGCTTCTTCTGATAATAAAATTCATGGGAATCATCCAGAAGGTATGTATCTATCCAGGCCTTCTGATCATCATTTAAGTAAATTCTCTGATTCTTCATATAATCTCCTTTGCAGGTTTCCCTGTACATCTAGAGCTAGTATATCATAAAAAAAGCCTCCAATAATACAAAGATTATTGGAGGTAGTTTACAGTATTAATTACGCGCCAATTTTTCTGGCTGCGGCAATCGCCAACGCACCTGGTCCGATATGACATCCAATACTTAAAGATAATGGAGTAATCATAATATCATAACCAGGAAAGTTTTCAGAGACTTCATCAATCCAGCTCTGTAAGGTCTCCTCATCCACATCTGAATAGGAAATACAAAGTTGAATTTCATTAGCATCCACAAAAGGCTTTAACTTACCTTCAAAGTCCTTTTTCATGGCACTGATCATAGTATGTCTTGCCTTCTTCATTCCACGCTCTTTTGCATAGGCATCCAGTTTACCACCATCAATGGAAAGCACTGGTTTTAAATTTAATACCATACCAATTGCTGCAGCCGCAGGCGTTACACGTCCGCCACGCTTCAAATAATTCAAATCCTCGACAGTAATATAGATGCTGGCATTATAGGCCTCATCTTCCAGAATTTCACGAATCTCCTTTGCAGACTTGCCTTCCTTACACAAATTAATTGCATCTAAAACAGAGCGCTCCATCGTAACGGAAATACGATGATTATCAATTACTTCTACCCTGCCATCGAATTCCTCGGCAAAAATACGCGCACTATTACAAGATGAAGATAATCCGCTGGACATTGGAATATACACAAGTTCATCATAATTCTCTAAAATAGAATTCCACATATCCATAACGTCACCCGGAGATGGCTGTGAAGTGGACACCTCGGCCTTCTGTTCCAGGGCATCGTAAAACTCTTTACGGGTCATATCCTTGCCCTCATACCTCACTTCGCCATTGACGAAAAAAGGCATAGGCATTAAGAAAATTCCCAATTCTGCGGCACGTTCCTGATTCATACCACTATTTTCATCTGTCATAATTGCTGTTCGCATATTCATCCCCCTGTAAACATATCAGCCCCGAAAAGCGGAATCTATACAAGGTATAGCATATATCAAATAGTTCAAAAAATCAACCAGAACGATGCGAAGTCACCCCTTACTTGCCCAAAATATTTCTCTTTATTTTAGAGCAATGAATGTTATAATGAAGAACATGAGGGTTTCCCATTTCAGGGAATAGATAGGAGAAAAATATGAAACTAGGCAGAAACGACAACTGTTGGTGCGGCAGCGGACAAAAATACAAAAAATGTCACGCAGCCTTTGATGACAAGCTGGACGCAATGAAGGCAGCCGGCCATATCATCCCACCGCATTCCATTATCAAGACACCTGAGCAGATTGAAGGAATCAAACGAAGCGCCAAGGTGAATATTGCTGTATTAGACTACGTTGCTGAACACATTAAGGAAGGCATCTCCACCGCAGAAATCGACCGCTGGGTATATGAAAAGACAACCGAGATGGGCGCAATTCCTGCTCCGTTAAATTATCAGGGATTTCCAAAGAGCGTTTGCACCTCTCTAAATGATGAAGTATGCCACGGAATTCCGGATGAGGGCATTATCCTTCAGGATGGCGATATTATTAATGTCGATGTTTCCACCATTCTGGATGGCTATTTCTCTGATTCCTCACGTATGTTTATGATTGGTAATGTGAGCGAAGAGAATCGACGTCTGGTAGAGGTCGCCAAGCAGAGTTTAGAGGTGGGACTGTCACAGGTAAAGCCTTGGAACACTTTGGGGGATATGGCGGAAGCCATCCACACCTTTATTGTAAAGAATGGTTACTCTGTGGTCCGTGAAATCGGCGGACATGGCTGCGGCTTGGAATTTCATGAAGAACCATGGGTCGGCTATATCGGTGAACGAGGCTCCGGCATGGTAATGGCTCCTGGTATGTGCTTTACGATTGAACCAATGATCAATATGGGCGAGCCGGACATCGTACAGGATGAAGAAAATGGCTGGACCATTTATACGGAAGATGGTTCTCCTTCCGCACAGTGGGAAATTCAGGTACTGGTTACCGAAGACGGCTACGAAATCCTTTCATACTAAAAGATAAAGAGCTTTGATGAATTCCATCAAAGCTCTTTTTTATCGCAATGTTCTAAATGCATTATTTACTGCTGCGCCATATTCTAACGCGCCGGTACTCTTTTGTACCTCGCGAAGCACCTGGTCCGCATTGCCAAAATTCTTATACCAGTAGGACCATAATTCCTTCACCTTAAACAACATATTCTTTTCGCTCAAATTGTCCTTCTTATAGGTTTGAAATACTGCATTCATAAAAGAACGGAAAGTTTCCACCTCTTCATCGGTCCAGTATTTTGCCAGACCATCGCGCTCCTTCTTCCGAAGATCGGACAAAAGCACCTCCGTTGGCTTAGCTATCGGTGTTCGCATCAGTCTTGGAATCAATCCCGGATCAGCAATCATTCCTCTTGCGCACATCATCCCATCAATCGTAGGGAACTTGTCCGCAACCAGATCACGGTCTGCCACAGAATTTACATTTCCATTATAAATCAAGGGAATGTGAACCCCACTGCTTTGTTCTTTCGCGGCCAATTTTTCCACGGCAAGCGCAAATGCTTCCAAATCCGGTGCCCCGCCGTATCCCTGCTTTTGAGTTCTTGGATGCACAATCAGCTCACTCATTGGATACTTTAAATACAAATCCAAAATCTCTGGCCAATTTGAAGCATCCTCCACGCCGATACGTGTTTTAATAGAGATTTTCGTTTCGGCATTTGCATAAATGTAATCCAAAAACTCTTCCAGTTCATCCAGCACACGCAAAAATCCGGAGCCACGATTTTTCGAAGCAACTGTCCCGGATGGGCAGCCCAAATTCAGATTAACCTCCTCATAGCCATAATCCCACTTCAGGTGATTGGCCACATACACAAACTCATCCGCGCGATTGGTGAGAATCTGTGGAATCAGATTCATCCCCGCATTATTCGTTAAGGAGACCTCCGACTTTTCACGTGCGCTCAATTTTTTGCCCACCAAAAATGGTGTGAAATATCGGTCTGCATCCTGGTAAAACTGATGGTAGGTCATCCGATACTGATATCCCGTCACGCCTTCCATCGGGGCCATGTAGTATTTCATTGTGAATCTCCATTCGGCATCTTCTTTGGTGCTTTTTTTGCCGCAACATCTTCTGCTTTCTTCATAATCTGCATAATATCCTCCAATTCCTCTACGGATAAATGCGTATATTCTGAAAGTTGTTCCATGCTCGGTTCGATTCCACGCATCTCCTCTTTTAATGTCTTTTTAGCCTGTGCTACCAGGTTAGCCTTTCCAGCGATGGTATCCTCAGAATCCTCCTCTGATGCCATTTCTGAAATGTAATTTTTCATTGCTTCACGCATTGCAGCATCCAAATCCAATTGAATCCGCATTATGTCATGGTCCGTACCCAAAAGCTCGGTCAATCTCATAAAAAGGCCCATGTTGCCTTCCTGAATTACATCCTCCAGATTCACCTGCTCACGAAAGAACTTCTTTGACGCCTGCAAAACCATTGGAAGCCAATTAGACAAAATCAGAGCAGGAGCCTCTTTGTCTCCTTGCTGAAGACGATGATATAATTCGTTCATCTCCTCTGCCGTAACCGGTGGTAATGCCTGTACATCGGCCATATACATCTGAAACACCGGCGATGCTGCTGCCAATGCCTCGAGTGCATCCACATCGTCCATCTTTGAAGTTTCTTCTATCGGCTCCTCCGGCTGCTCCACTTCCGGCTCCGGATCTTCGTGTGGGGTAGACAGATAAGTAAATATCATCTCCTTTTGCTCCCCTGTCAAATCCATGTCCTTAAAGTAGGCCAGGATTTCCTCCTTTGTCATCGGAATGGCCGATGTACGAATAATCTCAGATACCTCCTTCAAGGTTATCATAAATGCATTCTGATCAATCATAAAAACTCCTTACAACACCCGAACAGCAAGCGTCATCTCAAAGGTAAATACCTCATCATCAAAGCGGTAAGCCCTGCCCAATTCCGGTCCACAGCTGTTTGAGCCGATTCCGTTCTGCTTATAATCCAAATGTAAAATCGTGTACGGGCTCTTCATCAGCTCATAATTATGCGCCGCACGAGTTAATTCCTCCGTACTATAGCGCGAAGCATTGAAACACATTCCCTGCTTGGAATAAGCCTCTAAAGTAATACTGCCATCCGTCACAGAGACCATGTTGCAGTCGTAGTGGCTGCCATTTTCCTGTGGGCGGGTATAATCCTCCATAAGCTCTTCCACACTGGCACTATACAGGCCATGCATACTCGCGCGGTGCTTATCCACGTAGCTTTCAATTGGGCCAAGTCCATAATACTTTACCTGTTCCATCACATCGCGCAACTTCAATTCTACGCCAAAGCGCGGAAGCATTGGGAATAACGGATTCTTTTGTGCCTCCACCTGCAGATGCAATGCTCCATTGCTGTCTATAATCCAGACAGCAGTAGCTTCTATAAATGGTTGAATGTGTAGTGCAGCAAAGTGCATCGTCGTCGCAATGCGTACGAACTCGCTTTCCACCGTCACCTCAGTATCCAGTGTGCGTACCATCAGACCATTGTAGCCCGCTTCTGCCCATTTCTTTCGTATCTGACCATCGTTATCGGTCGGTGCGCGCCATACAGACCAGGACATCGGTGCTGCCATAACACTACTACCGCGAACCTTCAGACTATCAAACAGACCCGTAAATTTATCATAGCGGTACTCATAAACCTCTGTCGTGAAGGAAACATAACGGTCATCCTCATCCACAGTAAAATCGCCCATTTCCACCATCGGTATGGTCGTTGCCTGTAATGCCGGAACAAAGCCCTTCTGGTCATTCTTCAGCAGAACTTCCTCAAAGCCCAGTTCATAGCCGGCATCCAAAACGCCCTCTTCTTTTTGGAGGAGATAATATAGTCTTAAATAGACATCTCCATCCTCCGGAATCTCCAAAGGAAGCGAAATTGTCACCTGACTATGTGGCTCGCAATCCATTGGCTCGCAGCTGCCAGAGTCGATAACAGCTCCATCACGTACCAGTTCATAGCGTACAATCAGATAATCCAAAAGATTTCTGAAGTCCATATAATTCTGTAAAATCAGATTGCCCGTCAATTCGCTGTAGGAAACCACTCGAACCGGGCGGTGTACATTCTTAAATTCCAAAAGGCCGGTGTGCGGTCTTCTGTCCGGATATACCAAACCATCCATGCAGAAATTGCCATCATGCAGCACCTCTTCATGGTCGCCGCCATATGCATACTTCGTTCTGCCATCCTCCGCCACGCCTTCAAAGGTTGCATGGTCGCACCATTCCCAAATCATACCGCCGCAGGCACAATCATATTGGTGAATGATCTGGAAATAATCTTCCAGGTCTCCCGGGCCATTGCCCATTGCGTGGCAATACTCGCAAAGCACATATGGCTTTCTCTGATCATGTTCCAAATAATCGCGCATTTCCTCGATGGATGGGTACATACGGCTATAGGTATCCAGATGATCGAAGCTGTGTTTATGTTTATCTTCCGTGTAAAGGGCACTCTCATAATGTGTCAGGCGGGTTGGATCATATGCTTTTGTCCATTTCAATGCCGCCTCAACGGTGCAGCCATAAGCGCCCTCATTGCCCATGGACCACATGATGACACAGGAACGGTTTTTATCACGGGTAACCAGCCGTTGCACACGGTCCACCACTTCCATCGTCCACTCCGGGTTATTGGCAATCAAAACATTCCAGCTTCTTACATGCTCATCCCAATCCCAGGTCTCTCGATATCCCATATCACAACCATGGCTTTCATGATCCGCTTCGTCAATAACATAGAAGCCCAGACGCTCGTAATAATAATATGCCCATGGTGCATTTGGATAATGACTGGTGCGAATACCATTCATGTTATGCTGCTTCATCAAAATAAGATCCGTGCGAAGCTGTTCCTTACTAATCGTATAACCAGTCTTTGGGTCACTATCATGGCGATTGGTTCCGTGAATTTTTATGGCAGTACCATTAATGCGAAGCACACCATCTTTGGACACAATGGATCGAATACCCAGTTCATCCACAATCGTCTCGCCATCATTTTGTAAAACAACGCGATACAGGTAAGGTTCCTCCGCATTCCACAGATGAACCTCTGCCATTTCAAAAGAGATTTCCCCCTCTGAATTCAGCTCATCGTGTGCAACAATTTCACCCTCAGCATCATAAATATACACCTCGGTATGAACAGGTGCACCGACCCACTCTGCTTGAATTCGAACCTGTGCATTGCCCATGCCGTCCAAATTGGCAAGCATTCGATAATCGCGCAGATGATTCTCCGGTCGATTCAATAAATATACATCACGGAAAATTCCGCTCATACGGAATTTATCCTGATCCTCTAAATAACTTCCCTCACACCACTTAAGCACCAATACAGCCAGCGTATTCGTGCCGTCCTTTAAAAATGCGCTGACATCAAATTCAGAAGTAGAATGAGACACCTGACTATAGCCCACATAAATACCGTTCAACCATACATAGAAGCAGCTGTCCACGCCTTCAAAGTTTAAATAAGACAGAGGAGCCGCCTCATCCTTATGATATTCAAAGGTCTTAACATATGCGCCGCAGGGATTTTCTCTCGGAATATATGGCGGATCTAATGGAAATGGATAGGCTGCATTCACGTACTGATGCGTATCCACGCCATAGTTTTGCCACACCGCCGGGACGGTAACCTTTCTAAATGCGTGCAAATCAGCCCCCTCATCAAAAAAGGTATCCTTAACGTCATAAATACTGTCATAGTAGTGGAATAACCATTCTCCGGATAATAAGCAGAATCGGTCAGAACTTTCACGGTCCACCATTGGGTCCGGCAATTCTAACGATGCCGGGATAAAGTAAGAGCGGTTTTCGCATGTATTTTCATGCAAAACCGCCATATTCTCAAAATGTTTTGGGACAATCATCTTTGATCCTCCATTGTTATTTATGTATTACCAAATTTCAGGATGCTCTCGAAGCCACTCTAAAAAGATTGTGTCACGTTCAAGCCAGGCCTCCGGCTGGACAGTTTTATTGGTTTGAATAATTGTATCCAAATCTGCCCACGCAAGCTCATACCCGCGTGCCACTTCACTTGCGGTCAGGTGCAATTCGCAGGTTGTTTCTTCCACTTCGCAAAAATAGAAGTACGAATAGGCTTCATATCGCTTGGAAGCATCAAACATATCCCTACGTTTTTCCAAGGTTTCACCAATCGGGCGAACGGATTTATCAATCAATACCAGACCTGTCTCCTCCGCAATCTCACGGCGAAGAGTCTCCAAATCACTTTCCGCACCTTCTTTACCGCCACCGGGAATTTTATATTCGCCCAGTTTCGAGTGCTGCATAGCCCAAAGGTTTCCCCTTCGAATCAGTCCACGCACACCCACACGCCTGATTAGTGGCATATCGTCCGTATAATTCTGTTCATCCAGCGTAAAGAGTCGCTCCATCGTTTTGCACCTCAAGTTATATTGTCATGTATTGTACCACATCGTGCACACACATTCTAGAAATATGTGCGTCCAACGGTACGACCTTTTTCCAAAATGGTTGGTACAAGCAGATTATCCTTTTGCTGATAGCCTGTCGGATTCTCAATTCGCTCAATCAGCTCTGATGCAGCCAGCTGTCCAATTCCCTCAACATTCTGCTTAATCGTAGTCAATTTAGGCTCAATGCGGGAAAGGATTTGAATTCCATCAAATCCAACCACAGAAATATCATCCGGAATCACAAGACCTCTGGCACGAATAACATTCATACCACCGATTGCCGCAAAGTCATCAGAAAAGAAGATACAGGATGGTGGGTCAGGAAGGCGTAACAATTCCTCTGTCAAATATGCTGTCAGATCCATATCTCGGAATTTACCCTGACGCATATATTCATCCGGTATATCAATTCCAAGTTCCAAACAGGTATCCTTAAAGCAGCTGGTACGCATTCTGGTAATTACATTATCATCGCCGGAAATCCAGGCAATTCGTCTATGGCCCATTTCATGAACATACTTCACCATGTCCATAACGCCGCGAATACTATCAGACTTAACGGTAATCGCACCTTCATATTTTTCATCAATGGTTACAACCGGAAGGCCACACTCCAAGACCTCCTTAACCTGTGGATCGTTCATACGCACGCAGGCAACCAGAATCCCATCAAATTTCGCAGTCTTCATTTGTTCAATATAGGACTTGCGGTTTGGATTTTTCTTACTACTGTTCAGGAAGGATACATAATAACCCAGACGCTCCACTTCATTTTTAAATCCATTCAGAACGCCCGCAAAAAAGTCATGGGTCAAACCGTCTTCTGCATCATCAGCATATAAAATTCCAATATTATGAGTCTGTTCCATATAATCTCCTTCTACTGCTCGCTCTTCCATTTTGTGATAATTTCACTACAGGTATCAATGTCCAGATTTTCAACTGCTTCACGCAGTTCCTTGAAATAATCTCCTCCATTACCCGCAAAGGAAAAGGCCTTCATCTCTTCCATAATTTCTTCCAGACTATCGGTATCCAAATCATCGATACCGGTTTCTATCTTGGCGAAATATTTAAACAACTGTTCCTTCGTTAGAAGCACTCCGCCCACGACCTCTTCCTGCTCCTCGCAGAATGGTCGTAGCATATCCACATAAGAAGCATATTTTTCTAGCATCGGGCCGTTCATCTCCCGGATGGCGTCAATGTCACGCGCATTACCGGCTTTTTCCATCTCAGCGGCCATATTAGATAGCTTCATGGCACCAACCTGTCTTGATGCACTCTTTAAGGCATGTACTTCAATCGTATAGGTTGGCCAGTCGTGCTTTCTTCTGGCATCACTGATGACTGCAATTTTCTTTGGAATCGTTCGATAATATTCCTTCAAAATCGTCATAAATAAAGATCTGCTGCCTAAAAGCTTGATTGCCTCGCGAACATCCAAATCGCCGATAATCAGGTCCTCCTGGTTGTTCTGGGTATCCTCCATTTTAGCAGCACCCTTAACGATTTTCTCAACCGGCAGCCACTGTTTCACCTTCGTAACCAGCACACGCACTTCAATCGGCTTAGGAACGAAATCATTCATACCCTCAGAAAGGAACATTTCCTTTGTTCCGTCTACTGCATTAGCGGTCAGGGCAATGATTGGGATATCATTGCATTCCGGATGCAAACGACGAATAATTCTGGTAGTTTCCACACCATCCAGCTCCGGCATCATATGGTCCATAAAGATCAGGTCGAAGCGTTGTTTGGTAATTAAATCCAGAGCTGCCTTACCGCTATTGGCACTAAAGACTTTCATCTTCAGAGGTTCCAAAAGACCTTCAGCAACCGTCAAATTAATTTCATTATCATCGACCAGCAGCACCTTGGCCTCCGGCGCCGTAAAATCAAACTCCATTGCATCTGCATCGGATTGTGAAAAATGAAATTCCTCATCATTCAAGGTTAATCCGATGTTTAAAGAAGACATTGGCTTACGCAATACGCGTACATTTAAATCCTCCGGCTCCCAGTCGGAGTCGAAGTCCTTTAATACCGTTAAAATGGCATTTGGCAAATACTGGTGAACTTCTTCCTTTAATTCGTCATAACCATTCCGGTCAGTAAACAGGTATACGTGGTCTTTCGCAATTTCTTCTGCATACTGCTTCGCAACCGTGGCCAAATTATATGGGGCCGAAACAGCCACAGACAATACCCCCAAGCGCTTTGCATCCGCAAAAAACTGCTTTGCAAGGAAGCGGTTGCGGAAATATCCCATTGCCACAATATGGTCTTTTTCTTTAACCTGAATAGCCGGCTTACGGTCAATCACCTTTTGCGGCACATCAAAGGAGAAGGTTGAGCCCTTCTCATATACACTTTCTACATGCATCTGGCCATTCATCAGAGCTAAGAGCATCTTAGAAATGGAAAGACCAAGACCAGTTCCCTCAATATTTCGATTACGCTTTGAATCCACCTGCTGGAAGGACTCAAAGATTTTTTTCATATCCTCTTCTCGGATTCCGCAGCCGGTATCCTGAACAGAAACCTTCATCATGATGGTATCATCATCAATGTACTCATGTCCGACATGAATCAACACACGGCCCTTTTGGGTAAACTTGACCGCATTATTGGCAAGGTTAATCAATATCTGTCGTACGCGCTGGTTATCGCCAAATACCTTGCTTGGGAAATTCGGATCGATTTCTAACATCAATTCAACTGGCTTATCGCGCAATCGGGTCATTACAATATTTGCCACATCATTCAAAAGGGACAATGGCTCATATTCCACAGGAATGATATCCATCTTACCGGATTCAATCTTAGAAAAATCCAGGATGTCATTAATAATATTCAAAAGAGAACGTCCTGAGGACTTAATCTGAAGAAGACAATCTCTTGCTGCCGGCGGCAAATCCTCACGAAGAGCCATTTCTGCCATACCAATTACCGCGTTCATCGGAGTACGAATTTCATGACTCATATTTGCCAGGAAATCGGACTTTAAATTGGCAGCCTTTTCAATTTCCAATTTGGCCTGCTCCGCTAAAAATCGTCCATATGCAGCATCTGAGACCGTATTGGCTGTCGTAAACAGGAAGTCGGCCGCATTTTCCATCTGTCCCAACTGTGCACGCGGCACCTGACGAAGCGCTTCGACATATTCTTCCACCGGAAGACCCTGTTCTATCGCGAAACGGCGGGCACGACCATAGTCCGGCTCACGATCAAGCACCTGACCGCCGGCCACACTTGCCACCATATTCCCGCCGGCGCTAATCGGCGCAGAAAACTCCAAAAGCCCCATGTGACAATAATATGGCATAACCTTGCCCTCGGCTAAGGCCTCCGCGGCGCCAAAACAATCACAGTACTCGCAGCGTTTCCGGCCCTCTTCACAGGAGCGGGTCATTGTGCAGAATTTTGTAAAATTATAAGGCTCGGTAATCATTTTACCGTCATTATCCGTGACCCCATAGGCGAGTCCCGTTGCCTTTGCAAACACACGCTGAATTTCTTCAAAGGTATGCTTGTCCACTAATTTAAAAGGAGATTCAACAACCTTGTCCATACATTAATTCCCCAATGCTTTTTTTACAGTTTCCAACAAACGGTCTTTTTCAATCGGTTTTAAAAGATATCCCTGAGGTTTCTTCACCAGAGCCTTTTGTATCAGATCCTTGTCCGTAACGCCCGTTAGGAAAATGATCGGTACTTCATCCTGGCCTGGCATCTCTCGGATTTTTTCCATGACCTCTGGTCCCTTCTCATCCGGCATTTCATAATCTAAGAGGATTAAGTCCGTATGCTTGGATTCCAAAAATTTATAGGCCAGTTTACTGTTTAAGGCAGTTGCCACATCGTACTCGTCATGTAAATGTGCCTTCACAGTCTTTAGCATCAACGCATCGTCATCAATAACGAGGATGTGTCTTCTGCGAGCAGCAAGTTCATTTCGAACGCGTTCTTCCTCTGCCAGCTCGGCCTCTCTCTTTGCACGCTCGATATCTTCAAGCGCCTTAACGATTTTCTCCTTCATACCTTCTATGGAAATTGGCTTATAAATCAGCAAGTCCGCAAATTCAGCGGTTGCATGGTTTAATGCATTCACCTCTGACTCGTCTCCTATGAAGGTTACCAGAATTTCATGCTTACGGATTTCATGCTTCAGCTCGGTAATCTTTTTGGATACATACTCCGTATCCGCATCCGGGCAAACCACCAAAACCTGCGGCTTACAGATTTCCAAATGTGTGGTCACATCCTCATAACGCACGGAAGAAGAAAGGACCTCAAACACATCAATCGTATGTGTAAAAAAATCATCCACAATCGCATTGTTTTTTCCCATAATTAAAACTCTGTATTTATTCATAATGTCATCCCCTTCTCCATCCCGTTGGCATATGAAAATTTGATATTATTATATCATGTCTTTTTTTCTTATGAAAATAAAATACTTTGTTTTCATAAAAAAAGTTGCTGAAACATAACCGTTCAGCAACTCTTTATTCTGTCATATTTGCTTTTTCAAATGTTGGCTTTAAACACTGAAGTCAAAGTTTTGTCCGACTGACTTTTCCGCCTCGGTTTGTACCGTATCCGCTTTCTGGGTGAATACAAAATCACTGATTTTCTGCATTAATTCATCCAGCGAATTTGCGGTTAGTGTTACCGTCTGCGGCTCATCGGCATCTTCCTTTGCGCCCTCGAGTCGTTCCTTTTGTGCTTCTTTTGCTTCCTTCCTCTGGGCAGCCCTTTTCTCTGCACGTACCTCCTCGGTGTGCTTTTCGATTCTGGCTTTCTGTGCATCCGAGCTCTGTTTCAGAACTGCGAAATACTTTGCAGCTCCATTGTCATCAATCTTGATGCCATAGCCCTGCACATCGGCACCGGTTCCTGCTACCTGAGACGCGAAATCAGATAGCTGGTTTCTGGCATTGCTTAAGATTCCTTCGTACTTCGCGCGTACAGTTTCATCCTTTGCCATATCTTCAATCTTGCTCACGTTGATTAATACAACGGGCTTGGTTGGATTGGCATACAATGCAGAATTGGCTTCTGCCTTTTCCTTCATATCGTCACTGACTAACACAAAGTCCATATCTGAGAATTTCTTCTTCAATTCGTCATAATACTTTGCTGCTTCGTCGGACAATTTAACATCGCCCACAGTTCTGCCATAGTTTACTTTCTTGGCAGACGTATTGGCCGTGTCCTGCGCCTGGTAATGATTACCATTAACTGCTGTAGTGTTCATGCATTGACCTCCTTATCTTGCATATGAATAACGCTGCGCCCGCCTTAAAAATCCGTTTCAAGGCCTTCAGGGTGCTCGTTTGATTATTATATCGGGCAATTTGGCCGAAAAAATAATAGCTACTTAAAATTTATTGAAAACCAATTTTCTTTTCCAGCATCAGTTTCTCTGAAAATTCCTTTTCGGCAGAAGCATTTTCAAAATCAGCCACCGTCAGAATCACCTCAGAGTTATGTTGTGCGGATACACGAAAGGCAGCCTTTGCCCAAGTGCGTTCATACAGATTTCGGACAAAACGCGCATTGGAGAACTCCTTAGAATTCAGATAACTGTCTGCGAGCTTATGAAAGAATTCATGAACCGCAGTTTCCAAGCCCTCCTCACAGACAAAGTGTTTTTTAGCCATACGCATAAATATTTCCACCAATTGCTCTCTGGTGTAGCTTTTGAATTCCAAAACGAAAGGCATGCGGCTTCGAAGTCCGGAATTTCCCTCCATCAGCTGCTCCATATCCTCCGTATAACCAGCCATAATGATTACCATATCGTCTCGGTGATTTTCCATCTCAGCAATGAGGGCTGTCAAAGCCTCCTTGCCATAGTCCCTGTCATTATCCTTACTATACAAAGCATAGGCCTCATCAATAAACAAAACCGAACCATATGCATCACGGCACACTGCATGGGTCTTTGGTGCAGTTTGCCCTACAAACTCACCGCAAAGACTTCTCGCCTCATACTCAAAGAAATCTCCTTTTCGAAGGATTCCCTTCTGTTTAAAAATCTTACCCACGATTCTGGCAACCGTCGTTTTACCGGTTCCCGGAGCACCTACAAAGCGCATATGCAGGCAGGGACGATCCACCTTTGGATTATTTACAGCCAAAGTAATCTGTGCCACAATTTCTTCGATTCGCTTGGCGATGTCTTCCATTCCAATCAAGTCAGCCAGTTCAGCATAGCCATCACCAGCCTCTGCGTCCTCTGTCTGCAACGCATTTAAATCGTTCAAAGTAATATTGGTCGGCTCCAAAGCCAGACCATGGCGCTTTTTATCTGCCTCCGCCTTTGCCTTCGTCCAAATGATTTCATCAACAATCTTCTCCATCGTCTTAAAACCATAAAAACGACCATCCATTTTCTCCCGATGAACACGTTTTGTAATCAGATCAGAAAGCTGGGCCTCGTAGGTATAGCCTGCCTCAGACACGATTTCCAATGCCATATCTAACAATTGCAAATCATTGTATGGTGCAATCCGGATTACTTCCAATTCCAAAATATCATTGATGCAGGCAGTGAACTCCTGTAAAACCTTCTCTGCCAGAACCGGCACACGAAGCAGGAACACCCGTTGCATTCCCAAACGCTGCAATGCCTTCAGAAAGGTTCGGAATTCATTTTTCTTATCCACATTGAGGAAATAACTAATATCGATGCCAATCACCATGTCCGTGTAATCTTCACCACTAATGGTTTCGATAATAGAATTCATGGATTCCATACCCATTCCATCCTCATCTGCCACAACAAAGTGTGCAAACTGACCGCCCGCGGTCTCAAAAACACCCAGCTTCTCCAGATAATCCGAGAAGGAGGAAACCATCGTTCGGAAACCGCAGCCCTCGTCTATGGATAACAGATAGTTCATGCTGATAAGCGGCTTAACGTTTTTCACATCCTTTATGTACGGATAGGAATTTGCCAAATCCGTACAAACGCGAAGATAGTCCTCCCAGCCGTAATATACCCGATACATGATTTTTAACACCTCGGACACCTGATCCTTAGTATCTTCGAAAATTTGAAAAGATAATGGACTTGCCGGTTCAAACCCACGTTTTTCCCATGCCACGGTCAATGCCTTTTCGCAGGCAATTGCCGTGTCTGCATCCATTGAAAGAACGGTAAAGGTTAACTCCCCGGCCAAAATTTCCGCTCCCAAATCCTCTGCAATGCTTTTTAATGTTTTTCTAACAGAAATACCCTTGTTCCATTGTTCATACGCCCAATCAGCGTCATAGACTACTCGAATAATAAATTTCACGTTACATCCCCCGGTAAAAAATACTGGTCATTCACATCTTTTCATATATTTGTGGAACAAATCCGCAATACGGCGAATTTGTTTTTCGGATAAAGTACGTTCCTTTTCCGGATGAATGGCACGGTTCATCTGACTGGCATTTAAAAGGATTACATTGCTTTGAACCGGGCTCTTTCCCTGCGCCAAAAACGCGTACCCTTCTATCCATCCGTGAATCCCATTCTCCTGTAGCACGTGGGAAAGTATATAGGTTTGTCTTCCCACCTGCTTGATTGGATTTTTCACCTTCTTGGCATAGGTATTGCCACCACCACTGGTATGATATTTATCCCACTCATAGTCCTCTTCGCGGCCTACCAGATATCCGCTGTAATTCTTTGCCTCAATAATAAAAATTCCGTGAGGATTCACCACCAGACAATCCAGCTCCGTGCGTTTTCCCTCGTAGGACAATTCGACATTGGAGAAAATCAAATCCTCTTTCCTCGCAATGGACTTTAGCAATTCCAAACAAACCCGTTCTCCAGCCTTACCCGCCTTACGTCGGCCTGCCTCCCGCAGTTTTTTTCCAAGTAGTAGCAGAAGAACAATCAGGAGAACAATCACAGCGACTGCCACCACGATTGGGACAAAATATGCTGAAAGCATAGAAAATAGTGTCATCGATTATCCCTTACTGAACAAAAATCATGGTTGCATCATGTGCTGCCAGCGTTACGCTTACAGAATGATGACAGATTTCGACCGCGGAATCGCTCCATAAATCCTTGGCTGTGGTTGCTTCATAGAGTTCTAATTCGTCCAAATTGACTGCAACTGTCTTTTCCTCGTCGGAAATATTAAACACGCCCAGGTAAACGCCCTGTCCATCCTTACGCGGTGCAGTCCATACGATTTCCTCCTCCGTGCGATATGCCTGGCTGGCATGGAAGGATTCCTTTTGAACGTCCAGAACTGCCTTATTGGTAATCAAAGAAAGCGTCCAGTCATCGTTTTTGGTCATCTCACCACCAAACATCAAAGGAGAACGCATAATACACCACAGTGTCATCATGGTACGCTGCTCTGCCTTTGTAAACTTGGTCCAGTTATTTTCATCATAACACTGTAAAAGCGCACCGAGCGGAAGCATATCTGCATCTGGCCAATGCCCTGGTCCGGAGTGTGTGCACCATTTTTCTGCACGTTCAAACATGGCCAGAAGAAGATTCCAGTCATCCCAGAAATCATCTGTAATACGCCACATATTTGCATACTGCTTCAAATGTTCCGCACGCTCTAACGGTGCTGGTCCCGGAGACAATGAAAGTACAATGTGCCTTCCACAGATCTTTGCTGCATTGCTGATTAGTTCGATTTCCTTCTTGCAATGCGGATACTCTCTGGCAATGTCATCGACCTTAACAAAGTCAACGCCCCACTGCGCATACAATTCAAAAATACTGTTATAGTAAGCGACTGCTGCCTCTTCATTGGATTCACACTTTAAGCCATACATATCCGGATTCCAGGCACAAATGGAATTTGGATTTGCCACCTGATCCGCAGTGAAATTCGTACCCTTAATCTTTAAGCGTTCATGCGCTGCCTCACGTGGCATACCACGAAGAATATGAATGCCGAACTTCAGACCAAGACTGTGAATATAGTCTGCCAATGGCTTAAAGCCTGCCAAATCCTTTGCCGCTGACGGAAAACGATTGATCGCCGGCATCAGTCTGCCGTATTCATCCATCAACAAATTTGAAAATGGTTCATATTCATGTGAGCCTGCTGTTGGCTGATACCATTCGATATCAACAACCACATATTCCCAGCCGTATTCCTTTAAATTCTTAGCCATATACTCTGCATTCTGGCGCACCTGTGCCTCATTTACAGCCGCACCATAGCAGTCCCAGCTATTCCATCCCATTGGTGGGTATTTTGCAATCATTCTGTAACCTCCTTAAGTCAAAAAAACATCGGGCACGAAACCGCCCGATGTCCGTTCTCATACCACTTTAATGGTACTGATTTTTAGTAATGATTGCAACAAAAGATTTCGACATTTACTCCTCTTTTTCACCGATATCCGTAACCGGTTTTTCCAGGCCTTCTATCGTAATTCCGTTTTTTTCTGCATAATCCCAAAGTGCTGCATGAATAGCCTCTTCGGCCAAAAGGGAGCAATGCACCTTCACTGGAGGCAAACCATCGAGCGCCTCCATAACGGCTTTATTGGTTACACGAAGAGCCTCCTCTATAGTCTTTCCGATAACTAATTCCGTGGCCATACTGCTGGTTGCAATGGCAGCTCCACACCCAAAGGTTTTAAACTTCGCATCTTTCACGATGCCGTCCTCGATATCCAAATACATTCTCATGATATCACCACACTTGGCATTTCCAACGGTGCCAACGCCCGCGGCATCCTCTATTTCGCCAACATTCCTCGGATTTCTAAAATGATCCATAACCTTTTCACTGTATTCAATTACCTGACTCATGCTTTATTCCCCTTTACAAAATCTTCGTATAACGGTGAGAAATCTCTCAATCTTCCCACAATATTCTTTAACTCGTCCACTACGTAATCCACTTCATCCTTTGTATTGTCCTCAGACAGGGTTAATCGCAGCGAGCCATGCGCAATTTCATGCGGAAGCCCAATCGCTAACAAAACATGGGATGGATCCAGTGAACCTGACGTACAGGCGGAACCACTGGAGCCACAAATACCCACCTGATCCAAACTGATTAATAGTGACTCGCCCTCGATAAATCGGAAACTGAAATTCACATTATTTGCCAGACGCTGCGTAGGATGTCCATTGTATTTGATGTATGGAATTTCCTCACTCACACGCTTTACCAAATAATCGCGAAGTTCGATTTCCTTCTGCTTTTTGCTTTCCATATGCGCCTTTGCCAGTTGAACTGCCTTCGCAAATCCAACCACACCTGGTGTATTGATGGTGCCGGCTCTCTTTCCCCTTTCCTGGCCGCCGCCATGCACAAAGGAACCAATCCTGACAGTATCTCTGACATATAAAAGGCCAATGCCCTTCGGGCCATTCAGCTTATGTGCGCTCGCGCTTAACAAATCAATCTGAAGATCATTCACATCGATTGGTTCATGCCCAAATGCCTGCACTGCATCCGTATGGAACAGGATGCCATGCTCATGGGCAATACTGCCAATCTCACGAATCGGCTGAATCGTTCCAATTTCATTATTTGCAAACATCACAGAAATCAGAATGGTATCTTCTCTGATGCTTTCCTTCAGTTCCTCTAAATCCACAACACCATTCTCGTCCACATTCAGATAGGTCACTTCATAGCCCTGCTTTTCCAAATATTCACAGGTATGAAGAATCGCATGATGCTCAATCTTCGTGGTTATAATATGTTTTCCTTTTTTCTGATAATTCTCCGCAATGGACTTTAATGCCCAATTATCGGATTCACTTCCACCACCGGTAAAATATATTTCCTTCGGTTTGGCACCTAAAAAAGCCGCAATGGATTCGCGTGCTTCGCTCACGGCCTTTGCAGATTTTCCTGCAAATCGATAGATGCTGGAAGCATTGCCGTAATTCTCTGAAAAATATGGAAGCATTGCCTCTAATACTTCTGGTTTTACGGGCGTTGTAGCAGCATTGTCCATATATACAAATCGTTCCATAAATCAAATACTCCTGTCTTCTTTACATTCAAAATAGCCTCTGCTATACTCTAGTTAGAGAATATACCTATTCGCCTACTATGTCAATAGGCGAATGATTGGAGGCATTATGATATCAACAAAAGGCCGCTACGCGCTTCGACTAATGTTAGACCTTTGTGAACAGACTCCGGACACACCAATCCCTTTAGAGGCCATTGCCGAAAGGCAGTTCATTTCAAAAAAATATTTGGAAAGTATTGTAAAGCTATTGGTTCAGGGGAAACTTGTAAAGGGAATTGGCGGAAAAGGTGGCGGATATTTCCTCACCAGAAGGCCCGAAGAGTATACCGTTTACGAGGTTTTAGAACTAACAGAAGGGTCACTTGCCACAGTTGCCTGCTTAGAAGATGGCGCCGAAAAATGTCCACAGGAGGCTAAGTGTAAGACCATCTCCATGTGGCGTGAATATGACCAATTGACCAAAGACTATTTTTCAAAAATAACAATTAAGGACCTGCTCTAGAAGAGCGGGTCCTTTTTTTACAATACCATTAATATCGTTCCAACCGCAATGAGTACTTTTCTGTGTCCATATAAAAAACCACGTCCCAGGCTTGTCCCATATTCCTGCGAGTCGTTGTAACATAGTATAAACGCTTCAATTTCTCATTTTCAGGCAAGTTATCCAGCATGCGAAGGCAATAACGTACCTGCACGCTTTGGGTGTCCTGGCTAACAATTTCAAAGTCCTTGAGTTCATATTCCCCGCAGTTCATTTTTGAAATTTCATTCGCATACTCTCTTGCGGTGTAACTGCATCCCGCATGCACCATCATAACATCCTCGGAAACCTGATTTAAAAACGCCTGCGCATCCTCTGATTGAATTGCATCCCACAGATGCCGTTCCATGCGGTATAAATCGTCCATGGTCAATGCGCGTTTTTCATCCTCAAACGGCGCACGTACATGCTCTTTCGAAGCCTCATCGCACGCACCAAAGGACAAAAAGTTTTCTCTTGCTTCCGCTAAAGATACCTTATTAGCACCACCCGCAAAGGAAGGGTCAGCAGACTGAACCGCATCATCTTCCCAGAAGCACACTGGGCAGATATCAAAGTCTCCGTTCGGTCTATGGTCATAAGTAAAATATCCACAACAAGGACATGCGTATTTCATATATATTCCTCACCTTACTACTGTAAATACGTTTGTAATGTTTCTTCCAGCCTCTTGAATTCAATTGGCTTTGTCAAAAAGTCTGTGAATCCCAAATCCAAGAAATGCTCTCTCACACCAACAATGGCATTTGCCGTCAGCATAACAATCGGTGTGTCCCCAAGGATTCCTTCCTCCCTCATTTTCAAGAAGGTTTCCTCTCCGTCCATCTCCGGCATCATATGATCCATGAAAATCATGTCATAATGCTTCTCTCTGGTCTTCTCAAGAGCCTCCCTGCCTCCGGTCACAGCATCAATTTGTACCTGCGTACGTTTTAATAATGCACAGAAAACCTTTAAATTAATGGCATTATCGTCCACCACCAAAATATGTTTATCCGGTGCCACAAATCCTGGTTTATTCGTTTCCTTAACAACCTTCTTTGTTTCGGTAACGTTACCATTCATAATGGTATCATCTACTATTCTTTGCTGAATCGTAAAGAAAAATCTGGAGCCAACCTGCTCCTTACTTTGGATCTCCAGTTTACTACCCATCAATTCCAACAGGTTGCTGGTGATGCTTAGTCCCAAACCCGTTCCCTGAATATTGCGGTTTCGGTTCTCATCGAGTCGGACAAATGATTCAAGCAGTTTTTCCATATCCTCTTCCCTGATTCCATGTCCGGTATCCGTGACCGAAAATGTCAGAAGCTCCTGGTCTCCCTGCTTTTCGCCGCTCAATTCAAAGGTGATTTTACCCTTTTCCGTATATTTAAAAGCATTGCCGATAATGTTAATCAGACATTCCTTCAGGCGCAATTCATCGCCATGTACCACCTTAGGAAGTCCCGGGCATATTTTCATTTCAAAGACGATACCGGTTTCTTCCTGCTTCACCTTGGACAGTTCACTAATCTCACGAATCAGACCATCTAATGGATAGTCCACTTCGATAATGTTCATCTTGCCAGATTCAATTTTCGTCAAATCTAAAATATCATTGATAATGGAGAGCAAGGTCTTCGCAGATGCATTCACATCCTTGGAATATTCAATAATGGAACTTTGATTCGCTTCTCGTTGAATCATCTCATTCATACCAATGATAACACCCATAGGGGTGCGAATTTCGTGCGAAATATTGGCAAGGAAGCTGGACTTTGCCGCATTCGCAGCCTCGGCCTCCACACGTGCCCTCTGTGCATCCTTAGCAGCCAGTTCCTCTCGTTTTAAGGTCAGCCTGTACATCAACAGCTGAAAGGAAACCGTAAGAAAGATACAAACCCCGGCGAATGCAAGGCTTTGCGCCATATCAATCGCAAACGCAACCTCTGTGTCTAAGTACTTAATCATTTCTGGGAAGCGGTATTCAAAATAAATCAGAGCGCCATACATCAGCATCTGAAGGCCAAAGATGATATACTTTGCCTTACCGGAAATCAAAATAGCATCGAAAACAACCGCCAGCAAAAACCACAACGGCATACCGGAATGAATGCCTCCACCTTCAACGAACATAATCGGGAAAACCACAAATCCGACCACAGAAACTGCAAGGATGGCAGCAATATCCAATTTATTAAACTTATTCGCCAAAATCTGGGACAGAACCATAATTGCAACGGCAACTGCAATAGGAATGACCTGTCCAATCTGAATGCGCATAACCAACGTGATAATCAGAGAAACTGCAGCCCCAATAACACCGATAAATGTAATCATATTAAAGATGCATAAGCGCATCGGTATGTCCAACGAGAAAAACATTCTCCAAAGTTTCTTAATTTTTTCCATGGCATTCTCCCAATGTATAAAGCTCAAATCTGTATCTATTTCAGTAACTATCTTTACTATACTATATAAGGCACTAAAATTCACTTAATTTAGTTTCATCTTACGCTATTTTTTATGAAAATGATGACAAAGGGGCCTGCTGCCAATTGGCAACAGACCCCTTTGAATTAAATCATTCTAAGCCACAAATATTAAATCGGTTTAAATGCTCCGCAAGTGCAGGACGTCTGATAACCATGATATACCTTTCCACAACTATCGCATCTCCAGCCACCATTGCGAAGAATTTCCTCTTCCTCCGCCATTTTTGCAGCCATACTGATATTTGAGACCGGTGCATACGGATTCAAGTGACCATTAAAATAAGTCGGAGCGTTCGTAACGGAAGGCGATGTAGCTTGTGGATCACAGAATCTGTTCTTTAATTCTTTAACATCCGCCATCATTTCGCACATACCAGTCAGGAATAATGCAAGAACATATTCCAACACTACTACAACAACGGTTCCTGGGAAAACTATAAAAAAGTACCCACCGCTTCTAGCTACAACCGATACAACAATTGCGGAAATGAATCCTATTAATCCGCTAGTAACCATTACAATGATTGTGACAACCTTAATAATTGAAGCCAATTTTCTTCCTGCATTTGAAAACATATCTTTTCCCCCACTAACATTTTATTCAAAGGATTTCTTCAGTTCACCAAAACTGATATCACCGCTAACATCCTGAACCTGAATTGTTCCGTTCAGAATCTTAAAGAAGAATTCGGAAACATTCTCCAGAGACAGTTCTTCCGACTTTTCTCCATCAGTCTTCACCAATGAATATGCCTTCAAAATCTGGCCACCTAATGCACCAGCACCGATTAAGAAATGGTTTTCCAGTTTCTCAAAATCAACCACATCAGCAGCCAGCACTCTACCAGATACAGAATAGCTATTCACAATTGTAGTTGCATCATCCTCGCCAACCAGTACGGTTCTCTGATTATCAGTTTCCAAGCTCATCTTGATTTTTCCGGTATTTGGAGATTCCGGCTCTCCCTTGTAAAGAGCTCCCAAATGTGCTAAAGAGAGGTTGTATAGTTCTGTCTGAGGCAAGTAGGTCAATGGTTCGACAGAGAATGCTGCCGGATATAAAATATAATTTACGCCTGCCAATTCAACACTAGGTGCATTGAATGTTCCGCAAATACAATTAGAAATTACAGCTGTTTTGGTTGCAAATACACCACCAAGAATTACGCAATCCTCCAAATAAACATCAACGCCAAAAATGCTTCCACCTATGAAACAGTTTTTCAGTTTGATACCTGGTGCATTTAAATCAGATCCAAAAATCACACGTCCTGCAGTAATAAATGCAGAAATACTCTCTGCACTTGCTGCAGCTTTCTTAAATACAACCGGCTCCGTAACTCCGCTATCAATATGCAATTCCTTATTGGCAAATACAGCGCCTTCCAGGGTAACATTTCCACCCTCAATGTTAATGTTATTACCAAACATTGCGCTCTCACATACCACATTGCCTTGAATCTTCACATTTCTGCTCAGTTCTTTTGAAGACTGAGGCAAAATACTGGTTTTTACCAGGTTATTATGCAAAGTGACTTCATTATCACCAATTCTAATTTCTTTCAATTCTTCCATCGTAGTCTCCTAAATTCAATACTCTTGTTAATTTTTCAATGTGGCCTTGTTATTGTTCCACATTTTCAGGATTTCCATATATACACGATTGCTACGCTGATCAGAAACATCTACCATTCTTGATTCTGTTTCAACCAAATTTGTAAACTCCTGGTCAATCAGCTTCATCTCGTATGGCTGAACCGGTGCGCCTTCATTCGGAGCCTGTGCTCTAACATACTGTGAAACAGAAGCAACCACCTGATCCTTTGCAGCAATATCCGGAACGTAATAAGAATCCGTGTACTGGTTCAAGTTTTCGCCATTCGTTACAACGTATGCTACCGGCATGAATTCCTGTGTTGCAGAATCCAGACTTGATGAATATAAAGAATCATTCATCTTCTTTTTATATGAAAGCGATTTTCTCAAGGAGTCAGCCATTATATGCAAAACACGAGAGATATTAGAGCGCATTCTTGCAGTGGTAATCATTTCTGTTGTATGATTTCCCGCATCCAATGCGTCAGCCGTCGTTGCAGCAAGCGTCTTCATTGGTTTGAAAATAAGATTTTCTCTTTCTTCCAAGGCCAGACGAAAGGCCGGCTTGTCCAGTTCGCGGATGCGTTTTGCTAAGTCCTCATCAAGCCCTCTAAACACTCCGGAAAAATGACTGTACAATCTTTGCAAATCGCTATCCATACGAGCATGCGTGTCTGAAACATCCTTTGATAACGCCATCAAAAGAGCAACCTTGGACTGCAATTCACTATTGTTCTCGCTCTTCTTCATGGTAACATCAGAAGCTACCAGATTGTAAAATCCATTTACAAGACTCTCTGAAATTTTTTCGGTGCTTTGTTTAATTGCAGCAACCTGTGCACTATGCATTGCGACTACCGATCCGGTAAGGGTGTCCACAGTATTGGATGTATGTCTAACGCTGCTATCGAATTCATCGGTTTCAACATACAAATTAATTTCGACCGGGACCGTCTCATAATAGTTTTCTGTTGTCCAATATCCGGTTTCGCTCGGCGAGCAATATACTCTTACGGTACCGCTCACCTCAATCGTATCACGAAACGTTTGTGTATAACTCATTAGCGGCCTCCATTCTGAAACAACTGAATCATTACCTGCGCCGTACGAGAATCCATTTGAGAAGTTGCCACCATATTTTCAAATTCTTTCGCAACTTCCTGCTGCTCGGCAGGATCTTTTGGCACGTTCATCAGTGCATCAATCTTTCCGTACACAGCCATACTAATCGTATTTTTAGCGCTTTCTGATAAATATTCAGGACACACAATTTGGGTTACATAGGACTCACTCATAACCGTACTTTGTTCATTGACATAAACGATTGGTAAGTACTCATTAAACTGACCTGTAATTGCGCGAGGATCCATCATATGATCCAACTGGGTAATATAGCTTTCGCTCTCATGTACCTTTTTACCCAAAGCGCCCAGGGCTCTGCTTGTCTTGCTCTTTAATCTGGCTGAAATAGCAAGCTGCTCTGTCGCCGGAATTTCCGAAATAGCAAACTTCGTGCTTGGAATATCTCTCAAAGCCCTTCCGGAGATGATGCTCTTTCGTACACCTGCAATTTTCATAGCATCCTGATCTAACTGTGCAATGCGATTTTCAAGTGCTTTATCTAAACCATGAAAAATTTTAAAATACTCACGTTTCAGTCGGTTAAAGTCCGACTCCATACGTGTAGTTGCCTGACTTAATGCTTTAGAAAATTCCAACATAAGGCCAAGCTTTGAGTTCATATCCGTGAAGTTTGATGCAAGCTTCATACTCACGTTAGAACGAATCATATTGTAGAATCCGTGATCAACTTCCTGACTGATTTTTTCCGCGGCTTCTCTTTCTGTTTTAATTACAGCGGCTTCCATGGCCGTAACAGCTGCAGTTGTGGCTACCACATGTTGCGAAACTGTATCAATAGAGGCGGCCATCGGTGTTGTATCTACTGTATAATTGAATTGAGCCATATTCTTTACCTCTTATTCCTCTGTTGAAGTTTCATAACCATATCCTGCATTATTTGCATCAGACTGGGCATATGCCTGTCCCACTTCTTCGTTTACCTGTCTGTTCAAATCAATATGAACATGATCCATCATATCAGGACTGGTAATTGGTGTTGGTGGAAGTTCTGCGCAGTTTGCAATGTATGGGTTAATTGCAACCAGGGACTTACGTCTGCTATCCAATGCATGCATGCAAGAGATAGAAAGAGCGGTCTCGTGTGGAAGTGTATCACGCAAAGAGCCTTCATAATACTCGATATGCGCAAACTCACTTGTGCTTTCATCGATGCTTTCCTGAATACGATCCATGAAATCACTGAAATCCTCCTGCTGCTTGTTACACTGTGCAGCCTGTGCTTCGAAACCGGCAATCATTTCTGCCTGAGAATCCATTTCCTTAACTTCACCAGAAGCAGCAGAACCGGTCTTCTTCATCTCGCCACTGGTTTCCTCCAGGGACTTATACATACTATATGCACGCATATAATCTGCATAGGCCTCACGCATATGAGTGATTAACTCATCTGCAGTCTTTCTGTTATCTCTAAAGTAGTTTCCAGTTTCAGAGCTCCATCTTTCCAGATATCCACGCTTCTGATCTTCAATACCGTTATAAATTCTTAATCTTTCTACACGATTCTCCTGCATCAAGGAAGCAATTACCGGCATAAAGATTTCTTCATCAATCTGGTGCATACCAAAAGGCATGGAAGTTCTGGAGCCATCTTCTGCTACCCAGTTTCCAGAGAACATATCATACTTCACCTTTGAGCTCTCTTTTAAAGAGAAAGGTGTATACTCATTTACTGCAGTCTGATAGTCGAAATCCATTGTGCGGATTCTTTCAATTTCTTCTGCTTCCAAAGCTGGTGAATAGTGTGTATATCCTGACTTCAATACCAAATTAAAAATGGATGAAGTGTACGCAACCAGTTTGCTGGAGCTTGCGGCCTTTGTCTTTGTAAATATCTGAACTGATTCAGCAAGTTTCTGCATCAGATGCTTCATATATTCGCTGCTGTCGGATTCATCAGAATTTCTTAGCTGATCCTTCAATGCATTCAGGGAAGCAAACTTCTGAACCTTGTCATCAAAGGACACATCAAACACCTTGATGATTGGATGCTGTCCTGGCTGATTGGTGGTATATTCCTCAATAAAGCTTGCAGCTTCACTATTTGGTGCAATTACAGGAATATTAACGGATACCTCATCATTGTCGCTTAATAAGTAGCTGACATTTCTAACCTGACGATCCACATTACCAACATAGTCATTCAAGGTAATGTTCTGAATAGAAGTGGAATATTCTGCAGTATTCACTTCTTCCGTTTCCTCATTTGATTCTACAATTGGCAATGCGTCCATGGACTCTGTTAACTTCTGAACAGATTCCTGGAATTCATCCGGTTGTCTAAGTACTGTAAGATTAAATTCCGTATCCTGAATAGCTCCAGTATGATCAATCAGGAAGTTCTTATCTTCAAATGGAACTCTGGTTGCAACCGGAACATAGGTTACACCTATTTTTTCAACACGATAATCTCTACGAATGTTTCTGAATCTTTCATCGCATTCAGCTAACATCTGCTCATAATTTGCAATTTCTTTTCCTGCTTTTGAAAAATCAACAAGGAATTTGATACCCAAACCAATACCTACTGCAGTAAGTACAAAAAATGCAGGGAAAACTACAAACCCTAAAATCAGGGAAATAACCGCTACTCCAAAAAATACGATAAAAAGCGGCATTGCCTTTTTCTTTTTCTGTTCATTTGCCAATCTTCCAGCTACCAAATCGGCTCTATTTTGTTCCTCAGCCATTTCAGCTGCTACAATTGCTTCAGCAGCATTTTTATAATAATCAAACAATATTTTAGCCTGATCCTGGTAAATATTATTTGATTCACTAAAAACCTTTCCTGTCATGGTGACCCCCACTAATTTGTAATCTTTCTCTGATTCATACAGAGTTCTAGTTCATGAATTTTTCCTAAAACAAACTCGCTCGAGTAATTTTGACTATTCGTAAAAAAGTTGTCCGCCAGCAATCCTTCCACAAGCATCAGAATCTTCAGTTCCATATCTTTTGCCTCTGGAGCATTGGAAGGTGATAAATTTTCCGCACGATTGGCAAGTTTTTTAATTGCATCCTTCACGGCTTTATTTTCATCACCAAGTCCATCAGCAAGTACGGATAAATTCTTCATTTTTTTTCGAATTTCCAAAACATTGGCAACTTTTTCCTGCTCCTCTTTTCCTACGGCTTCTATAAAGTTAGCAGTAAAACATGCTAAAAGAATGTAAATCAGAAGGATAATTGTTAAACAGCTCTGCGCAAGAATTGCGAACAAAACCGGAATATAAAACGAAGCAGCAATTAACCCAGCGGTCAAGACAACATATGTAATGAAGCCACGATAATACACGGCCCCACCTACAAACACCTTTGCGGCATTTTCTCTCGGAAAAGAGTTCATCAAAAGTGGAAAAAAGAAAGCAACATAAACAACTACAACACATGCAAAAATATAGAAGTAGCGTTCTGTTCCAAATGCCATAAAGCCCCTAAGTAATATGGCTGCAGTTCCAATGACGATGAGTCCCAAAATAAAAAGAATTGCCTTAAAAAGGGTAAAGTCTTTTTTCATAGTATCTCCTTACAACTTGTTTCCACACTGAGGACAGAATTTCAATCCCGGTGTAACTTGTGCATGACATTTTCCACAGGTATTACCATCTGGTGCCTGGCTCGCGCCACCGCCAAGAACAGATCCGCAGGTTACACAACGAGTTGCCTTTGGTGAATTATCTGCTCCACATGCCGGGCATGGATTATAGCGGTTTCCGCAGTGAGGACAAAATGCAGAAGAAGTTGAGAACTTCTTACTGCAGTTTGAACAAAATACCTCCGCACGGGCATGTGGGGCAGGTGCGCCACCGCCATACTGTCCACCGCCAACCTGGTACTGGTTCGTTGCAGGTGGTGTCATCATTGCGCCACCCATACCGCTGTTTCCTCCACCGAAGGCTCCAGTCATCATTGCTACGCCAAGAATACCCATGGATCCACCACTTTCAACAGCATTGTTTGCAACACCGAAGGACTGCTTCTGCTGCCAGGTGTAACCGGCAATGCCCTGAGCCGAACGATCGGACAACGCTTCGGAAATCTTCTGTCCTTCTGGCGTAGAAGTATCCAAATCTACACTGGTGATATAGAAGCCCGGAAGATCGAATCCGTATTCCTCCCAGAATTCAGCCATTGGCTGACGAATAAAGTCAGAAAGTTCCTGTAAATGGGCGGCAATCGTATTAATGCCCACACCATTTGCGTTCATATAAGCCATGATAGAAGAATTTGTTCTTGCAATCATCGCTCCCTTAAAATGATCCGTTAATTCTCTTGCTGTGAAGCTTTCCATTGAACCAACCAGTGTCTTCAGGAATGTAACAGCGTCCTTAATTTTCAGACCATAGCGTCCACTCGCAACCAACGGAACCATCTGTCCGTAGTCCGGATCAAGAAATCTCATTGTGGTGGTTTTCCAGTCAATGTTCAGCGGAGCGGTTTTATTAACAAACCAAACCTCTGCTGTAAACGGATTCTTTCCACCAAATGGAATTCCAAATAAGTTTCTAAGGAGTGGAATATTTTCCGTCGTAAGTGTGTATTTACCTGCCACATCAAACGTCTGAATAATTTGCCCCTTAGAAAAGAATACAGCCACCTGTGATTCACGCACGATTAACTGCGTGGCTGTACTCAAATTGCTGTGAGGAAATCTGTACGCAAACTCAGCATTGTTTTGCGGATTCCACTCAACTACATCAATTAATGCCATTCATCTCATCCTCCTTGGCTTTTTTACTTGGTAACAATTATACTACTTAATCACATGGTAAAAAACATTTTTTTGTACAAAATATACATTTTTTTGCAAAAAAATAGACCAAAGTCATTCAAATTGCTCATTGACTTTGGTCTATTACTATTCATATATTCCATTTCTAAATACGACGCCTCGCACAGCCGAATCTGAGTTGGTGTTTTGCATCGTATATACCAGTATCAGTTCGTTTTCAGGGTCGATCATCAGATAGCAGCCCATCCAGCCATCCCAGCCAAATTCACCCACACCAGATTGGGTATGTGCTGTTTCAGGGTCCACCAGGGTTCGCATCAGGCATCCATAACCATAGCCTTTCAGGGTGTCCCAATTAAAGGTGCGCATCTGCTCTTCGTTCAAATGGTTTTCGGACATATATTGAACCGTTTCCGGTTTTAAAATCCGAACGGCTCCCAGGCTACCGCCTGCAGCAAGCATCCTTGCAAACTTCATATAATCATCCAATGTGGATGTCAGCCCTGCTCCGCCGGAAAGGAATGCTACATCCTCCCCGTAATATTCGCCCAAAAAGCTCTTTTTGTACTCACGGGCCACATTGTTCTTATCAACCTTATAAGCCGCGGCAAAACGTGTTTTCAGGGCTTTGGGAACATAAAAACCTGTTTCGGTCATTCCCAAAGGTTCAAAAATTTCCTTTCTCAGGAATTCGTCATAGCCCATACCGCTTACCACTTCAATTACGGCTCCCAGGACGTCTGCAGAAAAACCATATAACCACTGCTCATGTGGCTGATGGCTCAGGGGCAATTTCGCAATTTCTCTCGCATAATCGCGGGTAGTTACCCGCTCCCCGTTTAGGCGTGCGCGGATCAATCGATTAATCAGTTTTCCCATCTGCTTCGTGGCCTGGTTAGTAAGGTCAGGATATGGAATACCGCTTGTCATGTGAAACAGGTCCCAAATAGTAATGGAGCGTTTCGCCGGGCAAAGTCCGCCTTTTTGCGAGACCACCTTTAAGTTATCCTTTGCAAATTCCGGAAGGTACTTTTCCAGCGGGTCCTCCATTTTTAAAAGTCCCCGTTCTATCAAAATCATTCCAGCCGTTGCGGTAATTGGTTTTGTCATGGAATACAGGCGCACAATCGTATCGCGACTCATTGGCTCATTGGTCTGACGATTACGAACACCGTATTGCCCGTAATATACCTCTTGGTCTTTATGATACACCAGTGCATTGATGCCCACTCCCAGATGACTTTCAACCTGCTGTTTCAGAATTTGATCCAACAGTTCTTTTTTTAACATCCCGTCCTGCTCCTTTGCTATACAAATATGTTTCTTCTCCATATCAACGTGGGAGCTATTCTTCCAGAGTGTCTAAAATTTTATGAAGAATCTTATACAATTGGACTGCTTCTTCCGGTTCCAGTCTGACACAGGTCGATATCTGCTCTGGTACAAAGACCGCCTTCTCTTTTAAGGCATTGCCCTGTTCGGTTATCTTTACATTTAATACACGTTCATCTTCCTTGGAACGATTTCTCTCGACCCAGCCCTTCTTCTCCATCGTCTTCAATAATGGGGTCAGAGTTCCGGAGTCCAGGTACAAATGCTGTCCCAATTCCTTGACAGAAACCTCCTGGTGTTCCCATAACACCATCATGGTAATGTACTGGGTATAAGTCATATCCAATTCGTCCAAAAATGGCTTATAATGTCTAACAATCTCTTTTGAAGCAGCATAAAGAGGAAAACACAATTGGTTTTCCAATCTCAATGCATCATATTTATTCTCCATAACAAATCCGCCCTACTCTCTGTCCTTATTTGCCGCCTACAGCTGACCCTTAATGAAGGAAAGGATTCCGTCCTTAGGCTGGAAGCCTACGGTCATATCTGCCTTTTCGCCATTCTTTAAAATAACCAGTGCAGGAATGCTGGTAATGTCAAATTCCTGAGCCAGGTTTGCATTATCATCTACGTCTACATTATAGAAGGCTACCTGACCCTGCAGCTCTTCGGAAACCTCTTCTAAAACAGGCGCAAGCATCTTACATGGTCCGCACCAGGTAGCAGAAAAATCAATTACTGCAACATTCTGTTCTTTTACTTCTGCAAATTCGTTTTCTGAAATTTTCTTAACCATGATAATATCTCCTTTGTTTCATTCTATTTCGCTGAACGATCTGCCAGATAATTGACTGCGGATAATGCAGCCACATTTCCCTCGCCAGCCGCCTTGATGTACTGATATGGAGCGCCCGTGATATCTCCGCAGGCAAACAATCCCGAAAGATTTGTTTTCATGCTCCTATCCACAATAACTTGATTATTCTCAATTTGCAAGCCCGGAACCAATTGAGATGGAGCAACACTTTCTCTCAAAATAAAAATACCATTTGCTTCTAATGCGCCATCCTCCAGCTGAAGGCGCATTCCCTTCTCGCTCTTTTCCATGGAAATCGGCTTAACGCCTTCCATTACAT